>NZ_JDST02000097.1:0-26877 GCF_000584975.1 Candidatus Accumulibacter cognatus
CTGGGGCTACTGAGTAGTTACCATTAACTAACATTAACGGTTGGAACGATAGGCGATTGCCAGATGCAGCCGGAGGCCATTGCCGGGATGGAGCGGTGGCGGCGCAGTCGGGCCGCTGCTGACAAATCGCTGTAAGAGCATGCATCCCGAATCGAGCCAACGCTAAAGGCGACATCATACACCCGGGACGCCTCGGCATCTTCTTCGCGGTTTCCTGCTTTTCTGCAGGGCGCCTTCACCGGGTAGTTGCACCCAACTGCTGCAATAGCTCCATCAGGATACCCTCTCGTCTGCTATCATGTGTTCTCGGAAAGCCCGTAAGAGGTGCACAGATTTTGACTCGCCGCACTGTTAAATGGCGCGGATTGCCGGCTTCCGTTGGTCTGCGGAATGGTTGTCACTGCTTGAAAAATTGCTGCCCGGATGGTGGAATAGGTAGACACAAGGGACTTAAAATCCCTCGGCCTGGCGGCCGTGCCGGTTCGACCCCGGCTCCGGGCACCACCCTCTGTCTTTCGCTGAGTGCTTTCTGCCTTGGTTCCCGATGATCATTTTTGACCTTGCCTGCCAGCACGACCATCAATTCGAAGGCTGGTTTCAGTCGCGAGAGGATTTCGACAGTCAACTCGTCAATGGCCTGATCGCCTGCCCGCACTGCGCTTCGCTAGAGATTCGCCGGGTGCCTTCCGCGGTGCATCTGACCTTACCCAAAGAACCCGCGGCAGTTCCTGTAAAGCAGCCATCGACACCAGACTTAACGACCGACATGCGCGTTGGTGCGCTCGCCGCCTTCCGGCAATTGAGCGAAATGCTGCTCGCCGATTGCGAGGATGTCGGCGCTGACTTTGCCAACGAGGCCAGACGAATTCACTATGTCGAGGCGCCGGCGCGCTCGATTCGCGGTGAGGCCAGCACCGAAGAGGTCGAAGCGCTGCTGGAAGAGGGGATCGAGGTGTTCCGCCTGGCCCGTCTGAAGCCAGGGGATTTTCACTGAGTTCAAGGAGAGTGAACGATGATCAAAGCACGCGCTGCCGTTGCCTGGGCTGCAAACATGCCCCTGGAAATCACGGAAGTCGATGTCGATCCGCCGCGCCAGGGCGAGGTGCTGGTGCGCATCGTCGCCACCGGTGTCTGCCATACCGATGCGTTCACGCTTTCAGGTGCCGACCCGGAAGGGATTTTCCCGAGCATTCTCGGGCATGAGGGGGGCGGCATCGTCGAGGCCATCGGTGCTGGAGTGACTTCGGTGGCCGTCGGCGACCATGTGATTCCGCTGTACACACCCGAGTGCGGCGTGTGCAAGTTCTGCAAGTCGGGCAAGACCAACCTCTGCCAGGCCATTCGCGTCACGCAGGGCAAGGGCCTGATGCCCGATGGCAGCAGCCGCTTTTCAAGAAACGGCAGGCCCATCTTTCATTACATGGGCACTTCCACTTTCTCCGAGTACACGGTGCTACCGGAAATCTCGCTGGCGAAGATCGCCAGTGATGCGCCCTTGGAGAAAGTGTGCCTGCTCGGCTGCGGGGTAACCACCGGAATCGGCGCGGTGATCAATACTGCCAGGGTCGAGCCAGGGGCCAGTGTCGCCATCTTCGGCCTCGGGGGCATCGGTCTGTCAGTGGTGATCGGTGCGGTGATGGCGAAGGCGGGGCGAATCATCGCCATTGACACCAACCCGGCTAAATTTGCCATTGCCCGGCAACTCGGCGCCACCGACTGCATCCATCCGGCCGATTACGACCGACCGATCCAGGAAGTGATCGTCGACCTCTGCGACGGAGGGGTCGACTATTCGTTCGAATGCATCGGCAACGTGAACGTGATGCGTGCTGCACTCGAGTGCTGCCACAAGGGCTGGGGAGAGTCGGTGATCATCGGTGTTGCCGGCGCCGGCGAAGAGATTTCGACGCGGCCTTTCCAGTTGGTGACCGGGCGGGTGTGGCGCGGTTCGGCCTTCGGAGGCGTGCGCGGCCGTACCGAACTACCGGGCTACGTCGAGCGTGCGCAGCGCGGCGAGATTCCGCTCGACACCTTCATCACCCATACCATGGGGCTCGAAGACATCAACCAGGCTTTCGAGCTGATGCATGCCGGGAAGAGCATCCGTTCGGTGATTCTTTTCTGAGCGGGCGGCAGCGATTACTTCATCGCCTCCGTCATCACGGGGCGGCACTCTTCGGAAAATGCGATCTAAGCTACTGGTGTTGGCGATCGACCTCTCGTCAACCGGCAGCGACGACGACGCGGTTGCGGCCGCTTTTCTTGGCCTGGTAGAGTGCGGCGTCGGCGCTCTCGATCAGCGCCTGACTGTCTTTTTCTGCGCCATTGAGGTTGGCGACGCCGATGCTCAGGGTGACCGGAATCGTTTGATTCTCCCAGAGAAAGCTGTATTTCTCGACGACGCTGCGGATCCGGTCGGCGATCTGGGCCGCGGCACGGGCACTGGCATTGGGCAGAACGGCGGCAAATTCCTCGCCACCATAGCGAAAGACCAGATCTTCGACACGTGAGGTGCGTTTGAGAAGGTCTGCGAGCTGGCGCAGGACAGCATCGCCCGCGGCATGACCGTGCGTGTCGTTGATGCGTTTGAAGTGGTCGATGTCGAGCAGCAGGCAGGCCATCGGCAGGCCGTTGGACTGGGCAAAGGCCCACTCCGAGGCGAGGAAATCGAGGCCGTGGCGGCGGTTCGGCAGCTGTGTCAGCGGGTCGGTCAGGGCTTCCTGCAGCAGGCGCTTGTGGGTGACCGCAAATTCATCGGTCGAGCGCATGATGCCGCGGCGTTCGCGCTGGATTTCTTCGCGCAGCAGCAGCATCCGCGTTGCAGTATTGAGGCGGACGCGCAGGGTCTGGATGCTCAGCGGTTTGACGAGCACGTCGTCGGCACCGGCATCAATGGCTTCGAGAATCAGCCGCTCGCTTCCTGGCAACGCCAGCAGCAGCGCGTAGCTCTCCTTGCCGGCCGAGGTCTGGCGCAGCAGGCGGCAGAATGCTGCCGGTTTCAGCCCCGGCATGGCCATGTCGGCGATCACGATCTGGGCCGGCTGGCGCAAGGCGCGCTTGAGCCCCTCGGGGCTGTGATCGACCGGTGTCGGCTGATGACCCAGGGTTTCGATCTGTTGGATCAGGGTGGGCAGTTCCGCTTGCGGAATGCCGACCAGCTGCACTTGCAGGCGCGGCGAAGCGAGCTTGCTGTTCTGCTCCTGGCTAGTCGAGCTGACGCGCAGGCTCGGTGGACTGGCGGCAAGAATCTCGGCGAAGGGGGGCATCTCCTGGGTGCGAACCTGCAGCATCGCACCCCATTCGCGCCAGCGGCGAACCATCCGATCGACCACGTCGTTGAGTGCATCACCACTGATGCCCAGGCGTGCGGCGCGCGTCAGCAGGCCGGGCAGGAGACTCCAGCGCGCCTCTTCTTCGGCCATGCAGACTTCCGAGAGCGAGCGCGCAAAATTCAGCGAGTGGGTGAGCGTCAGTACCCGTGAGCCATCACGAAAACCGGCGAGGTCCGGTTGCTCATGATGGTAGGCGGCCTGAATCAGCATTTCGGGCAGGCCCCACTCGGCGAGCATCGTCGCACCGAGTTGATAGTGGTCCATGTTGAAGGATTCCCGTTCGAGGTCCGCCAGCTGTCTGTGCCTTTCCCTGGCTGCGAGCAGCACGAGGGCGTATTCGCTGGGGTACAGCGAAGCCATGGCGAGTTCGCCGACCCGCGCCAGGAGCCCGATGGTGAACAGTTCTTCACTCGAAATCTGGACGAAATGCGCGAGTTCCTGGCAGGCGATGGCGGTGGCCAGGGAATGTCCCCAGAAACCTGCGTAATCAAATTCGGCGCATTGTCCGCTGGCATGGCTATGCATGACCGAGAGGCCGATCACCAGGTCACGCACCCGGAAAGAACCGAGGGCGACGATGGCACGCTGCAACGAGACGATTGGCCGCGTACGGCCGAAGGCAGCGGCATTGGCAAACTTGAGCAGGCGTCCGGCGATGGCGGGATCGGACTGAACCAGCCGCACCAGTTCGGAGACCCGGTAATCATCCCGCTGCAAAAGCTTGATGATCGAAAAGGCAACGCCCTTCGGTGATGGCAACTTGCCCGTTGCCTTCATCGAGCGATAGCGGTCGGGGTCGACAAATTTGATCAAGAAGGCCTCAGGTCCAAAGTTTCCACCTGATTATGCTACAAAAAGCCCGGCCATTGGCGGCGCGGGTAGATACGGCTGGCTCGTGCACAGTGGCTGCCCTGATCGATCCGTATTATTGATGGGCAGTTGCCGGCTGCAATAAAAAAGCCTGCCGCCTCTGCAGGCGGCAGGCAAATTCTGGCAATTGGTTGCCGATCTCCTGGCAGGTTCCGATCAGGTCTTGCTGCCCAGCGCAAGCTGCAACTGTTCAAGGGCCTTGGGATCCTCGATGGTCGTCAGGTCGCCCGGATCGCGGCCTTCGGCAAGTGCCTGGATCGAGCGGCGCAGCAGCTTGCCCGAGCGGGTTTTCGGCAGCACCGTCACGAAGTGTACGCGGCTTGGTCGAGCGATCGCGCCGAGGCTCTCGTCTACCTTCTTCATAACCGCTTTCTCGAGCGCGGCCACCAGTTCCGGCGTGGCGATGTGGTCGGCGTTCTTCACCACCGCAAAGGCCATCGGCATTTGACCCTTGAGCTGGTCGGCAACACCGACCACGGCCACTTCGGCAATTGCCGAATGCCCTTGGATGGCCTCTTCGATTTCACGAGTTCCGAGACGGTGGCCAGCAACGTTGATCACGTCGTCGGTGCGGCCGAGGATGTAGTGATATCCGTCCTTGTCCTTGATACCCCAGTCGAACGAGGAGTACACCTGCGGTTCGCGGAACAGCGAGAAGTAGGTGGAAACGAAGCGCGCATCGTCGCCCCAGACGGTGGACAGGCAACCCGGTGGCAGCGGTGGCACGATGCCGACGATCCCCTTCTCGTCCGGGTCGCAGATCGTACCGTCCTCGCGGAAGATCCTGAGGTTGTAACCATAGACCGGGAAGCTCGGCGTGCCAAAGCGGATCTCGGTCTTTTCGACTCCCGGCATTGCCGACAGAATCGGCCAGCCGGTTTCGGTCTGCCAGTAGTTGTCGATCACCGGCAGGCCGAGTTCCCCCATGATCCACTCGTGCGTCGGCTGGTCGAGCGGTTCTCCGGCGAGGAACAGGTGCTTGAGACTCGACAGATCATACTTGTGCATGTACGCGGGATCATGTTTCTTGAGGACGCGCGCCGCGGTCGGGGCCGAGAACATCACGTTGACTTTGTACTTCTCGACGATCTGCCACCAGATGCCAGGATCGGGCCGCAATGGCGTGCCTTCGTACATGATCGTGCACATGCCGCCGATCAGCGGGCCATAAATGATGTAGGAGTGGCCGACGACCCAGCCGATGTCGGAAGTGGCGAAATAGGTCTCGCCCTCGTTGCCGCAAAAGATGTACTTCAGTGTCGAGGCCAGCGCCACCGCGTAGCCGCCGGTATCCCGCTGCACCCCCTTGGGTTTGCCGGTGGTGCCGGATGTGTAGAGGATGTATGACGGCTCTGAGGACTCCAGCCAGGTGACCGGTACGTCGGCGTCCATGAACTGGGCGCGTAGTGTGGCGTAGTCGACGTCGCGGCCTTCGACCTTGTTGAAACCCTTGTCGAGACCCCGGTCTACCATCAGCACTTTGCTCGGCTTGTGTTCGGCCAGGGAGATCGCTTCGTCGAGCAGGTCCTTGTAGGGGACGGCCTTGCCAGCGCGCATGCCGGCGTCCGACGAGACCACCAGCTTCGGTGTCGCATCGTCGATACGCGTGGCCAGCGACCCGGAAGCGAAACCGCCAAAGACCACCGAGTGGATGGCGCCGATGCGTGCGCAGGCCAGCATGGCGAACATCGCTTCGGCGATCATCGGCATGTAGACCAGAACGCGGTCGCCCTTGCCGACGCCGAGGCTCTGCATGACCGCCGCCATGCGCATGACTTCCTGCTTCAGGTCGGCGAAGGAATAAACGATTTCCTGGTCGGTTTCGGTCGAAATGAATACCAGCGCACGGTCATTCGGGCGCTTGGCGGCATGACGGTCGACCGCGTTATAGCAAAGATTGGTCTCGCCGCCAACAAACCACTTGGCGAACGGCGGACGGGAATAATCGAGGACCTGAGTAAACGGCTTGTGCCAGTCGATGCTTTTGGCCTCTTCGCCCCAGAAGGCGTCCGGTTGTTCGATTGATTTTTTATGAAACTCTTGGATTGTCGTCATGAGACTCCCTCTTCAAAAATGTAAACCACTTGCACTGGTGGAAACTACGCTTGCCGAGTGTCTTGGACTTCGTGCTCCCGGTCAAGGATTCTGCTGCGAATATCTGCCATAGGCAGGCCCAACTTCCACTCCCTTTCCAGCAGTTCCAGAAAGGGGAGTACTTCCTTGCCAAGATGGACGAGATGCGGGATCACCGCCCTCGCACGGCCGGTCCTGATCAGGTCGATGGCATGGCCAAGCCTGGGTACCGGGATCTCGGTCAATGGTTTCTCGACACAGGCGATGACGCGGTTGCCGCCGGCCTGTTGTGCGATCTTAAGACGCTCACCGGCGAGGCTGAGCAGCGTGGCTGCGGAGGCCACCCGGTCGACCGGCGTATTGGTGACGCCAATGCTGATCGATAGATCAAGGCGTTGCCCGTGCACCGCGATCTTGGCGACCGCGAAGGCTTCGCGCAGGCGATTGGCAAAGACTTCGCAGGCCGGGTAGGGGGTGCCAACCGAGATCACCGCCAGCTCGCTGTCGGAATAGTGGCCCAGGCAGTCTTCCTTTCGCAATTTGTTCGCCAGCATGCTCACGAAACGTTTCTGCATCTCCGTGACTACTTCATCACCGTGCGCTTCGCGCAGTTCGTCGAAGCGGTCGAAAGCCATCACCAGCAGGCTTGCCGGTACCTGGTGTCGCTGCGCATACGACAGGGTCTGCGCCGCCTGCATGTCGACCTGTTGACGTGTTGGCAGCCCGGTATCCGGATGGCGTCCGGAACTCTCGCCGAGCTTGTCCTGTGCCTGTCCAAACGGCAGCAGCAAGGCGATGCGTGCGAGCAGCTCGGTACGGCCGGTTTCCTTGCGGATGAAGTCGGAAGCCCCGAGTTCCTTGGCACGCTGATGCGCCTCTTCATTGTCGCTGGCGATCATCAACACCGGTATCTGACGCAGGCGGGCAAGCCGGGATGCGCGAACCCTCGCGAGTAGACCGTCGCCATCAAGCATCGGCATCGACAACGCGCAGATTACCAACTGGATTGAATGGTCAAGAACCAGTGCCTGCCAACCCGCTTCGCCATTGACTTCCTCGCGGAAATCGTAATGTTCACGAACCTGTTCGATAAGCGCTGCACGCGCCATTCGCGATTCGTCGACAATCAGGATGCGAGGTCGCTGCTTCGGGTTGTTCATCGCGTCTCGAGATTCGTTTCCGGTTCGGCGCAGTTCAGGCGCCGGCAATTTCGACCACAACCCGACCGCGGACACGACCCTTGAGGTAATCGTCGAAGACTCCCGGCAAATCGTCAAAACGGATGGTACGTACCATTTCCTGGAGATGTTGCGGTCGCAGATCGCCGGCTAGGCGTTGCCAGACGCCGTTGCGATACGGCTCGCCGATATAGCCCGAGTCGATCCCGAGCAGGCAGGCGCCACGCAGGATGAAGGGCATGACCGTGGTGTTGAGTGAATGACTGGCGGCGAGACCGATGCTGGCGATCGTTCCCCCCTGTTTCATGGTGCTGATGATCCACGCCAGAACCTCTCCACCGAGGTTATCAACGGCTCCTGCCCAGAGTGCCTTGTCGAGTGGCCGGATGCGCGTCAGATCGAGTGCCGAGCGGAACATCACTGCCTTCGCACCGAGTCCCTTCAGATAATCGGTTTGCTCTTCCTTGCCGGTCAGGGCTGTAACCTGATAGCCTCGCGCGGCCAGCATGTCCACTGCCAGACTTCCGACGCCACCGGTTGCCCCGGTGACAATGAGCGGGCCCTTGCTCGGATCGAGGCCATTTTCTTCCATGCGCACGATCCCCAGGGCAGCCGTAAACCCGGCTGTTCCCAGGGCCATGGCAGCGTGCAGCGACAGTTCGGAAGGGAGCGGGACCACCCAATCGGCGGGCACCCTGGCGTATTCGGCGTAGCCGCCGTGGTGGGCGACGCCGATGTCGAAGCTCGTCGCAATCACGGCATCGCCCGTCCGGAAGCGGGGGTCGCTGCTGCGAGTGACGGTACCCGAGAGGTCAATGCCGCCGACGCAGGGATAACGGCGGATGATTCGGCCGGCACCGGTGGCCGCCAGCGCATCCTTGTAATTCACGCTGGAGTAAGCGACCTTGATAGTGATTTCGCCCGGGTCCAGTTGTGACTCGTCCATGGTGACCCAGCCTGCTCGCGTCAGACCTTCGTGTTCCTCGACCAGATAAGCCTTGAAGGGACTCATGCGCACTCCCTGTAGTGGATCGGATGGGCACAACGACAGCGGTGGTCCAACCCCCGCGTCAACAACGGCCGCCGATTATAAACACAAACCCCGGTATTTTTGAGTGTCATCGAAGACCGCCCATTTACCTCAGAGGAAACGGGTTGCCGAACGGAAACATGCCGCAACCGCAGACTATACCGCGTTCCTACAGGCAATCCCATTTGCAGTGCACCATCCTTCCGATGTGCTAAATCTATTCATTTATCCTTTTAATTTATTGGATTGCAGTGAATACTTGAACTGCTTTCTATTTCAACTGCAGGCCAACAGGGGGTTTACATTGTGACATTTTTCACATAAATTTCGTTTCCATGAACAGAAATAACACCCTGACCTTGCTTTTGAGCGCCGCCCTGATTGCTTGTTCATGGGTTGGCTTGGCCCATTCCGGCGAACAGCAGCCGGTCGACGAGCCTTCGCTATTCGAACGTTATACCAGCAGCGCGCAGGATCTGATCCTCAAGGGGTTCGAGCTGATCGGGATCAACTACCGTTTCGGTGGTACCAATCCGGACACCGGTCTCGACTGCAGTGGTTTCGTGCAGCTTGTCTTCAAGGAAGCGATCGGCATTCTGTTGCCGCGTAGTGCCCGCGAGCAAAGCGAAGTGGGTGCAGTCATCGCCCAGCATGAACTGAAACCCGGCGACCTGGTTTTCTTCAATACCATGCGACACGCGTTTTCGCATGTCGGCATCTATCTCGGAGACAACCGCTTCATGCATGCACCGCGCACCGGCGCCGAGGTTCGCGTCGAAGACATGCGTCAGAGCTACTGGATCCAGCGTTACAACGGAGCTCGGCGCTTGCTGGCACGTTAAGGAGTCAAGCACTCTCGCGTGGGACAAAAAACGACGCAGCGCGTCGTTTTTTTTGTCGTCTATTGACAACGATTCTCATTTACAAAAAAACGGGCAGCGGCTATCATGCGGCCGACGACATCAACCCGCATCGATTCACCTGGAGCCATTACCATGAACTTTCGCCTTTCCCATACGCTGATCAGCTTGCTGTTCGCCGCTGCGCCTCTCGTCAGTGCACAGGCTCAGGAGAAGGTGCTGAACCTTTACTCGGCCCGTCATTATCAGACCGATGAAGCCCTGTACAACGGCTTTACACAGCAAACCGGAATCACCATCAAGCGCATCGAGGGCAAGGAAGACGAGTTGCTGGAACGGATTCGCAACGAGGGCGCCAACAGTCCGGCGGATGTCCTGTTGACGGTCGATGCCGCGCGTCTGGCGGCAGCACACGAGATGGGGCTGTTTGCGCCGTTGCGCTCGCAGCTGCTCGAAGCCCGTATTCCCGCGCATTTGCGTACCAATGACTGGTTCTCGTTTTCCATCCGCGCACGCGTCATCATCTATGCCAAAGGTGCCATCAAGCCCGAAGAGTTGCAGAATTACAGCGATCTTGCTCATCCACGACTGAAGGGCAAGGTTTGCTCACGCTCGGGTTCTCACCCCTACAACCTGTCGTTGATGGCTTCGATCATCGCCCATCAGGGTGAAACGAAAGCCGAGGAGTGGGCAAGGGGGGTCGTTGCCAACTTCGCTCGCCCACCCAAAGGCGGCGATACCGATCAGATCAGGGCGGTGGCAGCTGGCGAATGTGCCGTGGCCCTCTCCAACACTTACTATCTAGCGCGCCTGATGCGTTCGGACAAGCCCGAGGATCGCCAGACGATGGACAGGATCGTTGTCGTCTGGCCTGACCAGAAGGGTAGCGGTGCCCATATCAATGTCTCCGGCGGTGGCGTCCTGAAGAGCGCGCCGCATCGGGAGGCCGCGGTCAAGTTCCTGGAGTACTTGGCCAGTGACCAGGCGCAACGCTATTTTGCCGACGGCAACAACGAATGGCCTGTGGTGGCGGGCGTCAAGGTGAGCAACCCGGCGCTGGAAGCCCTCGGGAAGTTCAAGGCCGATACCTTGCCGGTTGGCTCGCTGGCGATGTATCGTGCCAAGGCGCAAATGATCTTCGACCGATCCGGCTATCGCTGACCGGTCGGCCCATCCTCGCAAGCACCTGGTCGTTTCCCGCCCTCTCAGCGGCGCGCGCGCGAAATCTGGCGCGACAGCGCGATCAGCGGTAGCACGCCAACCGTCACAATCGCCAGCGATACACTGGCGGCTTCGGAGAGACGCTCGTCGGAAGCGAGTGTGTAGGCCTGTGTTGCCAGCGTGTCGAAATCGAAAGGGCGCATCACCAGGGTAGCTGGAAGTTCCTTCATCACATCGACGAACACCAGCAGACCGGCCGTGAATAAGCTGCCACGCAGGATCGGCAGATGCACCCGTCGCAGCGTCGCCACTTGGCCGAGTCCAAGACTGCGCGACGCGTCGTCCATGCTGACCGTGATTTTTGCCAGACTGGCGCCTATCGACTGCAGGGCGACCGCCAGGAAGCGCACCAGATAAGCATAGACCAGTGCGGCGATGCCACCGGTGATCAGCAGTCCCGGGTTGTCGCCAAACCAGCTCTGCCATTGCCCGGCTAGCCAGTGGTCAAGACGTGTCACCGGAATCAGTACGCCCACGGCGATCACTGAGCCGGGTACCGCGTAGCCCAGGCTAACCAGGCGATTGAGTGCTGGTGCCAGCCGCCCGTTTGACAGGCGTGCGCCATAGGCGAGCAGCACTGCCAGGGTAACGGCGATGGTTGCCGTCAAGCCCGCGAGCAGGAAACTGTTGCGTGCCAGCGCGACGAAATGGGTGCCGAAGCGTGTATCGACCTCGGGCAATACCAGCCGCAGCAACAGCCAGGCGGGCAGCAGGAAGCCGATGCCCAGCGGCACGGCACAGGCTACCATGGCCAGCCAGCCGCGCCAGCCCGGCAAACGCCGACCGGCGATCGGGTGCCGGCGTCCGCTGGTGTCGTGAAAACGCGAACGACCACGTGAAGCGTGTTCGACCAGCAGCAGCACGATGACGAAAGCGAGCAGTGCCGCCGCCAACTGGGCTGCTGCAATGCGATCGCCGAGCGAGAACCAGGCACGGTAGATGCCGGTAGTGAAGGTCTGAACGCCGAAGTAGGAAACCGTGCCATAGTCGGCAAGGGTTTCCATCAGCGCCAGGGTCGTACCCGCAGCTACGGCCGGTCTGGCCAGTGGCAAGGACAGCCGGAAGAAGCTGCGCCAAGGCCCCAAACCGAGGCTGCGCGAGGCCTCGAGCATACCGCCGGCGCGCTCGGCGAAAGCTGTTCGCGTGAGCAGATAGACATACGGGTAGAGAACAAAGATAAACATGGTGACCGCGCCAGCAAGGCTGCGCACCTCGGGAAACCAGTAGTCCGCCTTGCTCCACCCGAAGAGTTGGCGCAGGAAGCTCTGCAGCGGGCCGACAAACTGCAGGAAGTCGGTATACACATAAGCCAGCACATAAGCCGGCATGGCCATCGGCAGCACCAGAGCCCACTCGAAGACACGCCGCCCAGGAAAATCATGCATAACGATCAGCCAGGCTGTGGCTACCCCGACGACGACGACCCCGAGGGCGACAGCAAAGCACAGCACCAGGGTATTGGCCACATAGTCCGGTAGCACCGTCGCTGCCAGATGTGACCAGATGGCATTGGTGCCGCCGCTCAGGATGTTGGTCAGAACGCTCGCCACCGGCAGTCCGACCAGGGCCGCGACGACAGCAGAAACGACGAGCAGGGGATTGAGGCGCGGCTTGGTCATGGTTCTTCGCGTAAATGAGAATTATAATTGACAAGTCGCCTTTTCCTAGATGTAACAACCGAAAATCGATGATCCATGACGGTCATGACCGGCTTCCGTACCCCCACGATTATGGCAGTCATGCTGTTTCCCACCCCCCGACCCCGCTGGCGGGCGAGGGAGATTGATGAGTCGCTGACGTGACTTTTGCATTAACCGGCACTCCTTGGCGAGCAAACCCTGATGGCACATCTCGAACTGACTGGCATCGTGCAGCGTTACGGATCGCATACCGTCGTCAATGGCGTGAACTTTTGCGTCGAAACTGGCAACATTGCCTGCCTGCTGGGACCGTCGGGTTGCGGCAAGACCACGCTGTTGCGCTGTATCGCCGGCTTTGAGGACATTGCCGCTGGCGAGATTCGCGTGCAGGGTCGCCGCGTCAGCAGCCCCGCATACAAGCTGCCGCCGGAGCAACGGCAAATCGGCATGGTTTTTCAGGACTACGCGCTTTTCCCGCACCTGACGGTTGCGGCCAACGTCGGCTTCGGCCTGACCGGTCTCGATGGTGGCCAGCGTCGGCGCCGGGTGGCCGAATTGCTGGCCACTGTCGGCCTGAATGGCCAGGGTAGCCATTATCCCCATGAACTCTCGGGCGGCCAGCAACAGCGTGTCGCACTGGCGCGCGCACTGGCTCCGCGCCCACAACTGATCCTGCTTGACGAACCGTTCTCGAATCTGGACGTCGACTTGCGCGAGCGCCTGTCGCTCGAAGTACGTGAAATCCTCAAGAACCAGAACATCACCGCGGTACTGGTTACCCATGACCAGCATGAAGCCTTCGCCATGGCGGATGAGATCGGCGTCATGGCCGAGGGAACCATTCAGCAGTGGGATACGCCTTATCGCTTGTACCACCAGCCAGCGAACCGTTTTGTCGCCGACTTCGTTGGCCAGGGTGTTTTCCTGCACGGCAGAGTGATCGACGAGCGCAGGATCGAAGTCGAACTGGGCGTCCTCCAGTCACGACTGCCACTCGAATGCAGCCAGGGATGCGATGCCTGTGGTCAGGGTTGTGGCGTCGAAGTCCTGCTGCGTCCGGACGACATCATCCACGACGACCTGAGCGAGCTGCAGGCGGAAGTTCGGTACAAGGCCTTTCGGGGAGCCGAAATTCTCTACACTTTGCGCCTGGCCAGCGGCGTCGAAGTGCTCTCGCTGGTTCCATCGCACCACAATCACGCCCTTGGCGAAAAGATCGGCATTCGACTCGACGTCGACCATGTCGTCGCGTTCAAGACCGCAACCCGTGCCTTCCGGGCGAAGGTGCCGTCCATCCCGTCCCATCGATGATTCCCTGGATCGATCGCACACACCCTTTTCCGCCGTTGGAACTGGCGCTGGCCGAGCCCAACGGACTGCTCTGTGCCGGTGCCGACCTGTCCGCGCAGCGCCTGCTCGACGCTTACCAGCGGGGCATTTTCCCCTGGTACTCAAAGGGTGAGCCTATTCTGTGGTGGAGCCCGGACCCGCGCATGGTGCTTTTTCCGGGCGAATTCCGAATCTCGCGTTCACTTCGCCGCAGCTTGCGTTCGGGTCGCTTCGAAGTGAAGCTGGATAGCGATTTTCCAGCCGTGATCCGCGCCTGCGCCGAGGTGCCGCGTGCCGGTCAGAACGGTACCTGGATCACCACTGAAATGCAGCATGCCTACTGGCAACTCTTCCAGCTCGGAGTCGCCCATTCGGTGGAGACCTGGATGGCAGGAAAGCTTGTGGGGGGCCTGTACGGCCTGGCGATTGGCCGCATGTTCTATGGAGAGTCCATGTTCGCGCAGGTCTCCGATGCCTCCAAGGTTGCTGCGGCGCATCTCGCCCGTTTCCTTGAACAAGAGGGATTCGGCATGATAGATTGTCAGATGAACACGGCGCATCTTGCCTCTCTCGGGGCGTGCGAGATACCGCGTTCTGTTTTCATGACCCGCTTGCGGGCGCTGGTGGCGCAGGCCTGGCAACCTGGTCGATGGCCGGCCGACGGCGCCAGCCAAGCCTGGACTTAAGATCGTGTCTCGAATCAACGATTCGGAGTTGCCCTTTTCGCTGTTACAGTTCTATGCCACGGCGCCCTATACCTGCAGCTACCTGCTTGGCGAAAGGGCGCGTTCGCAGGTTGCGACACCAAGCCATCTGATCAACACCGAGATTTATGGCGAACTCGTCCGCAGCGGTTTTCGGCGCAGCGGGGTTTTCACCTACCGGCCGAAGTGCGACGACTGTCACGCCTGCGTTCCCGTGCGGCTGCCGGTCGAGTGCTTCCAGGCGAACCGTAGCCAGCGCCGAAGCATCAGAATGCACGCCGGTCTGCAGGCACACGAGCGGCCGCTCGGCTTTCGCGATGAGCATTATCAGCTCTATATGCGCTATCAATCGGCTAGGCACGCGGGTGGCGGTATGGATCAGGACAGCCACGAACAATACACACACTTCCTTTTGCAGAGTCGCGTCGATACCCGGCTGATCGAGTTCACCGACGCAGGGGGCTTGCGCATGGTGAGCATCCTCGACGTCCTGAACGACGGCCTGTCATCGGTATACACCTTCTTCGACCCGGACCTGCAGCCGGCCTCTCTTGGCACTTACAACATCATCTGGCAGATCGCGCAGTGTGTTGCCAATGGTCTGCCGTATCTCTACCTAGGCTACTGGATTCGCGGCAGCCGGAAGATGGCTTACAAGGCAAACTTCAAACCGATCGAAGGGCTGTTCGATGGGCAGTGGATCGATCTGCGAGCGCGCATGGAAGGACAGGAAATCCAAGGCAACCGCTGATGTGCTGATTATGCCCACAATTAAATTGGTCAGCAGCAAACAAATCGGCCAGATTCTGACTGTTGCCTGCTGCTCCATGACCGCATGATTGCATCGTCGATCCTCCGCCCAGATTGTTATTGCTTAACGCCTTGGGCGCGGCCAAGGCCGAATATGTTTTCGCTGCTTTGCGTCCTTTGGGTTGGCGCTCGCCAAGTGGATCGCCCTGAGTTGGGAGAACTCCCCGGGCAGCAAGCAGGTCTGCAAGGTACGCTGCGTAAACAGGAAGCGGCCGTCGCAAACGAAACCCAACTCCGCCCAATCCACCGCCGAATTCAGCAACCGTATCGCCAGTTGAAGATCCATATCCTGATCCTTCGGGAACAGCGCCAGGATCGATCCGTCGTAGTCCTTGCAGTCGTGTAGAAAGAAGGGGGCCTGGCGACGTGTTTTGGCATTGACGTAGATGCGTGGAGACTCGCTGATATGGTGCTGGCGGCCCCAGAGCCACCAGTTGGTTTCGTCAAAGTGGCGGACGCGACGAGCGAGCAGGGAGGCTTTGTGGCGTAGCAGATGCGGATGCTGAATGCCGTAGAGCATGCGCCGTGTTTCACCAGTGTCGATGGTGCGCGAGCAGACGAATTCGCGGTTGCCCTTGGGGTGGGTGAAAATGGCGTCGGCCCCGGAGACGGCACCGACTCTGACGTCGAAGAGTTGGGCGAGCGGGAGGGTGTAGCTGGACTTCAGGAACATCAGTTGGCCGTCCACCAAAGCAAAGGTTCGACCGTCATGCATGCGTCGCTCGAAGCGGTTCCGCTCGAAGCGGAAGATCGCGCAGTTCGGCACATAGGCGCCGAAGATGCTCGAATCGCCGGTTTCGATGAAATCGGTCATCGTCCCCTGGTGGAACAGAAACTCGTTCATCTTCCGCGCAGCGGTGAGCTTGATGAACTCGCGCGGGACGATGAAGATCAGCTCGCCGCCCGGGCGCAGATGGCGAACGCATTTTTCGATGAAGAACAGGTAAAGATTCGAGCGCCCGTCGAAGTGCGTGTCGTCGAGCAGCTTCCTGGTGCAGGCAGCAATGTCCTGGTAACGGACGTAGGGTGGGTTGCCGATGATGGTGTCGAACTGTTCGTTGGCCGGGTAGCTGAAGAAATCCATGACTCGCGCTCCCTTCGGTGCGACGCGGGCATCGAGTTCGATCGCCACGCAGCCGGGAATTTGGCGGCTGAAGGCCCCGTCGCCGGCAGAGGGTTCGAGCGTGCGACCGTGATTGCGGCGCAGGGCGAGCATTCGGGAGACCACCGCCGGGGGGGTGAAAACCTGGCCCAGACGAATGACGTCGCGAAGGCTGTTCCTGGCGCTTCGGGAGGAAGGGTCGTCGGGCAGTTCTTCGAACAGAGTAGGGGCGGTCATGTGGGATTTCCGAGTCCGGGATTCCGCGACTGTAACATCAACAATTCACGATTGACCACAGGCGATGAGGAACATATACTCTCTCGATTGGCTTTGAATTTTCTACTCTTTTTCCATCTTTTTTCCTCTCCTTGCATCGCGACGTCATTGTCAGCGATGTTTTTTCGCCCTTGAGCGGATCTGGATCTGTTTTCCATTTACAGGAATCATCATCAACACTCATGATTTGGCAGGCGTCACGATGAGTCTGGAGAGTCCGACCGTATTGTTCTCCGATGGCCGACATGCGGTTTATTGGCTGGGCATTACCGATGAGACCGCATTTCGCTGCAATACCTATCTGATTCGGGACGGCGATGAAGTTGTCCTGGTGGACCCGGGCAACCGCACCTATTTCGGGCAGGTGAAGTCACGGGTAGGTCAGATTGTGGCACCGGAGAAAGTGACCGGCATCATCCTTTCCCATCAGGATCCGGACGTTGGGGCTTCGATGGTGGACTGGCTCGAGGTCAATCCTGATTTGAAAATCATTTCGACGCCTCGCACCCATGTCCTGCTGCCGCATTACGGCAAACCAGACTACCCGGCGTTCGAGGTGGAAGAGCACGGCGTCTATCCGCTTCCATCGGGTGGCGCGTTGCGCTTCATCGAGGCGCCCTTCCTGCACTTCCCCGGAGCCTTTGTCACGTATGATACCGCTTCGCGCTACCTGTTTTCGGGTGACATCTGGGCCGCTCTCGACATCAACTGGAGCCTGGTCGTGGAATCCTTTGAGGAGCATGTCGCGGCGATGGATTTGTTCCACCTGGACTACATGGCCTCGAATGTGGCAGCGCGTGGTTTTGCCAACAAGCTGGTCGGAGTGAACGTCGAGGCGATCCTGCCACAACATGGCTCCATCATCACCAGGAAAGATGTCCCCGCGGCCATCGATTATCTGCGGAAACTGCGTTGCGGACTCGACATCATCTACGCTGGAATCGAGTGAAATGGTCCTTCCGGATGCCGACCCGGATCTGACCAAGCGTCTTGCCACCCTGGAGCGGGAGAATGTCCTCCTGAAAATCGGTGTCAAGCAACTAACGCGGATACGTGAGCAATGGACACGTTCCCTGGACGAGCTGACGGCGACCAAATCGAGCCTCCAGGCCTCCAAGCAGTTTCTGGATCGGCTGCTGAACACGGCCCCGCTACCGATTCTGGTCGTCAGCCGGCCGTGGGGTCGGGTCATGATGGCGAATGCCGCTGCCGAGTCTCTGGCCGGCTGTACTACTGCGAACGAACTCATCGGCACCAGAGCGCTGGCTCGGGTCGAAGCTGCTGCGCGACGTGATGTACTGCGGTCCTTGGCGATGGCGGTTGTCTCGGAGGTTGCGGGCGATCCCGTTGGCGTGCGGATGCGCACGCGCGACGGCGAGGTTCGGCAACTCGAGGTTCACTGTGCCGCGATCACCGGCGTGCAGCGACATGAGCATAGCATGATCCTGATCGCCCAGGACGTGAGCTTGCACCTCGCTCAGGTCCAGGAGCTCGAACGGGTCAATGCGGAACTAAACCGCATGGTCGATGCCACGCATCGGGCACAGAAGAATGCGGAAGCCGGCAGTCGCGCCAAGAGCCAGTTCCTGGCCACCATGAGCCATGAGATACGCACGCCGATGAACGGTATTCTCGGCATGACCGAATTGCTGCGCGGTACGGAACTCAGCCCACCGCAACGGCGCTTCGCCGATGCCGTTTATCAGTCCGCTGAGCATTTGCTGAGCCTTATCAACGATATCCTTGATTTTTCGAAGATCGAGGCCGGCAAGCTCGAACTTGAGAGCATCCCCTTCGACCTGCGCGAACTGGTCGAAGGCGTTGGCGAGCTATTTGCCCAGCCCGCTGCAGCCAAAGGGGTCGAGTTGCTTTGCAGCGTCCCGCACGAGCTGCCGGTCGCCGTCAAGGGAGATCCGGTTCGACTGCGCCAGATCCTGACCAATCTGGTCAGCAACGCCGTCAAATTTACCGGCCAGGGCGAAATTGTCGTGCGCGTGAAACTGCTGCATGAGGACCACAAGCAGGCGCACTTCCGCCTTGAAGTCCAGGACAGCGGTATCGGCATCGGCGAAGACCAGCAAAGCCGCCTGTTCCATGCCTTCGTCCAGGCAGACGGTTCGACTACCCGGCGTTTCGGCGGCACCGGTCTGGGTTTGGCCATCGCCAAAAAACTGGTCGAAATGCTGGGCGGTCAGATTGGTTTGATCAGCGAGCACGGGCGAGGCAGCGTGTTCTGGTTCGAGATGCCACTGCTCAAACAGACGAGCGATGCGCGTGCGGTCAACCCGTTCGCGGAGGGGCTGAGAGGGCTGTCGGTGCTCATCGTCGATGACAATGCCACGAACTGCGAAATTCTTGCCCACTGTTTGCGGAGCTGGTCGATGAGCTACACCATTGCCAGCAGCGGACAGGACGCCCTGCAAACGCTTGACCGCTTGGAGAGTCATCGCTTTGATCTGGCGATTCTTGATCTGCACATGCCCGGTATCGATGGTTTTTCCGTCGCACGCGCGATTCGCGCACATCCGCGCTACGCAGCACTGCCGCTGATCCTGCTCGTGTCGGCCAGCGGCACCGGCGTCACGCCTCCCGAGCGTTCGGCGATCAGGAAAGACTGCTATCTGAGCAAACCGGTGCGTCACTCCGAGCTCTTCAAAGCAATGACCACCCTGCTGGCGTTGCAGGCTCTCGAATCGCCGGTCGAGCACCGGTCGTCGCCGGTGCTCGACCGAAAGAATGTACTCACTGGGCGGGTACTCATCGCCGAGGATAATCTGGTCAATCAGACGGTCGCCAGTGCCATGCTCGAATCGCTCGGCGTCACCTGCAGTGTGACGGAAAATGGCCGAGCGACGATCGAATGTTTGTCCAGGGAGCGCTTCGATCTCGTTCTGATGGATTGCCAGATGCCGGAAATGGACGGTTTTCAGGCCACCAGAGAGATCCGTCGGCGGCAGGAGCAAGGGCTGTTGTACCGTCCATTGCCGATCGTGGCGCTGACCGCCAACGCCGTTGAAGGGGATCGCGAACGCTGTCTCGCTGCCGGCATGGATGATTACCTGAGCAAACCTTTCACCCGCGACCACTTGTCGTCGATCCTTTGGCGTTGGTTGCCGCAGGCAGGCACGGGCGTTGCCTCATCCAGGACGACGGTCGTCCCGTCCAGCGCGGCAGCCGCTTCGCCAACCTCGCAGCACAGCAAGCCAGAGGTTCCCGACACTGGGCAGGCAATCAACCCGCGCGCCCTGGACATCATCCGACAGATACCTGGGGCCGATGATGCCCGCCTGCTTGACACAGTCATCAGAGCATTCCTCGCCGATACGCCGGCGCGCTTGGCAAAATTGCATGCGGCCATCGCGACCGGCGACGCAGACGGCTTGCGCAAGACAGCGTACGGCCTAACGTCAAGCTGTACCCATGTCGGCGCCGAATACCTGGCGGCTCTGTGCAAGGAACTGGAAAGGATTGGTCGTAGCGGTCGTGTCGACGACGACGCCAGGCACCTGCTGGCAAACGCCGAAAGGGCGCTACCGGGAGTTCTCGTCGCCTTGCGCGAATTACACGCACAGGGAACCCGGGTGATGTCGGCTTCAGTCGGGGACGGGAGTCACCAGCCAATGGCGTGACCTCTTGCCCTTGCTGTCGATGCTCTCGAGATGGACCGGGAAGCCCCACAGCCGCGCGACATGCTTGAGCACCTCCTCGGCACTGTCGTCGAGCGGGCGCTCGTTGTGCTGCGTGTGGCGGAGAACCAGCGAACGGTCGCCGCGCAGGTTGACGCTCCACACCTGGATGTTGGGTTCGCGCGAACCCAGGTCGTACTGACGCGACATCGCCTCGCGCAGAATGCGATAGCCGGCTTCGTCATGGATGGCGGAAACTTCCAGCTTCGGCGCCTTTTCGTCGTCGACGATCGCGAACAGACGGAAGGCGCGCATCAGGCGTGGCGACAGGTACTGGCCGATGAAGCTTTCGTCCTTGAAATTGCGCATCGCGTGATCGAGAGTGGCCAGCCAGTCGCTGCCGGCGATGTCCGGGAACCAGTTGCGGTCTTCGTCGCTGGGCGCTTCGCAGATGCGCTTGATGTCGGAGTACATTGCGAAACCCAGCGCATAGGGGTTGATGCCGTTGTAGGACGGGTGGCCGACCGGCGGCTGGAACACGACATTGGTATGGGACTTGAGCCACTCGATCATCAGGCCATCGGTGAGGTAGCCATCGTCGTACAGGGTGTTCAGCAGGTGATGGTGCCAGAAGGTTGCCCAGCCTTCGTTCATCACCTGCGTCTGCCGCTGCGGGTAGAAGTACTGCGCCACCTTGCGGACGATGCGAACGATTTCGCGCTGCCAGGGTTCGAGCAGCGGCGCATTCTTTTCGATGAAATAGAGCAGGTTTTCCTGTGGCTCGGCGGGAAAACGTGTCGCCTCCTTCTCGGTGGCCTCCCTTTCTGGTCGTCGCGGCAACGTGCGCCAGAGTTCATTGACCTGCCGCTGCGCATAGGCTTCGCGATCCGCCGCCCGAGCACGTTCTTCGTAAAGGCTCAGCCGGCTCGGCCGGCGATAGCGGTCCACGCCGTAGTTCATCAGCGCATGGCAACTGTCCAGCAACAGTTCGACCGCGTCGATGCCGTGACGCTCTTCGCAGCCAGCGACGTAGTCTTTGGCGTAGACGAGGTAGTCGATGATCGATGAGGCGTCGGTCCACATCCGGAACAGGTAGTTGCCCTTGAAAAAGCTATTGTGGCCGTAGGCTGCATGTGCGATCACCAGCGCCTGCATCGCCATCGTATTCTCTTCCATCAGATAGCTGATGCACGGGTTGGCATTGATCACTATTTCATAGGCCAGACCCATCTGGCCGCGCCGGTAGTTCCGGTCGGTGGCAATGAACTCCTTGCCATAGCTCCAGTGGCGGTAGTTGACTGGCATGCCGACCGAGGCATAGGCGTCCATCATCTGTTCAGCGGTGATGATCTCGAGCTGGTTGGGATATGTGTCGAGGCCGAAGCGCCGAGCGGTGCTGCGGATGGCCTCGTGATACTGATGGAGCAGCTCGAAGGTCCAGTCGCTTGGCGCCGGCAGTTTCGCCGCCGGCGTCTGGGCCGGCAGCGGCCGGTCGCTTAGGGTATGGTTCATATTGCCCTCACTTCCTTGCTGAACAGCTCGCGAAACACTGGATAGATCTGGTCGGCCGTACTGGCCTTGCGCATCGCGAAGGCGTCGGTGATGGCCGCCAGCGCTGCGTATTCCTGCCACAGGTTCTGCTCCTGCTCGACCACCTGGATATAAGCGAAGTAGCGGCACAGCGGCAGAATTGCGTTCGCCAGCAGTTCACGGCAGCGCGCACTGTCGTTGTGCCAGTTGTCGCCATCGCTGGCGTGTGCGCCGTAGATGTTCCATTCGCCACTTGGGTAGCGGGCGCGGATGATCTGCTCCATGAGGACAAGCGCGCTCGAGACGACTGTCCCGCCGGTTTCCGTGGCGTGGAAGAATTCGTGTTCGCTGACTTCCTGCGCCTGCGTGTGATGTCGGATGAAGACGATGTCGATCCGTTCATAGTGCCGGGTCAGGAAGAGGTAGAGCAGGATAAAGAAGCGCTTCGCCAGGTCCTTGCGCGCTTCGTCCATCGAACCGGAAACATCCATCAGACAGAACATGACCGCGCGGGCGGTCGGCACGGGTGTCCGCACACGGTTGCGATAGCGAAGATCGATCGGGTCGAGATAAGGGATGCGCGCGATGTGCGCGCGCAGCGCTTCGATGTCACCCTCGAGGGCCTGGATTTCCTGCCGGCGCGACGGGTTAACGGGCGGTGCGAGCAGGGCCTCGAGAAGTGCTTCAAGGCGGGCCAGTTCCCGCCGCGCCTGGCTGCCGAGCGCGATGCGCCGGCCGATGGCGCCGCGCATGGAGCGAACAACGTGCAGGTTGTTCGGCGTCCCGTCGCTGGAAAAGCCGGCCCGGTGCGTCTTGTAGGCCGGGGTGTCGGCGAGCGTCGTACGCACCAGGTTGGGCAGCGCCAGGTCGTCGAAGAAGACCTGCATGAACTCTTCCTTTGTCAGGTGAAAGACGAAGTCGTCTTCTCCCTCGCCGGAATCGCCAGCCTTCCCGGAACCGCCCCGACCGCTGCCGCCCTGTGGACGGTCGATGCGGTCGCCGCGAACGAAATCCTGGTTGCCTGGATGCACCATTTCGCGTCGTCCGCCCGGGCCGTGACCGAACACCGGTTCGCTGATGTCGCGGCGTGGAATCGGGATATCCTCGCCCTGAGCGATGTCGCGGATGTCACGCCCGGCGACGGCGCGCTTCACCGCCTCACGGATCTGCTCCTTGTGCCGGCGAAGGAAGCGTTCACGGTTGCCGATCGACTTGTTTTTACCGGCTAGCCTTCGATCGATGATCTGTTGCATGGGAGATCCTCCACGCCATGGATTGATGCCGGGTCACCCATCTCAAGAATTCTTTCGGACACGCAGATACCACTCGCAGAGCAGTCGTACCTGCTTCGATGTGTAGCCCTTGTTGACCATGCGATTGACGAAGTCTTCGTGCTTCTTGACGTCGTCGGCGCTGGCCTTGGCATTGAAGCTGATGACCGGCAGCAGCTCTTCGGTGTTCGAGAACATCTTCTTCTCGATGACCGTACGCAGCTTTTCATAGCTGGTCCACAGTGGGTTCTTGCCCTGGTTGTTGGCGCGCGCGCGAAGCACGAAATTGACGATCTCGTTGCGAAAATCCTTCGGGTTAGCGATTCCCGCGGGCTTTTCGATCTTCTCGAGTTCGGCATTCAGCGAGGCGCGGTCGAATACCTCGCCGGTATCGGTGTCGCGATACTCCTGATCCTGTATCCAGTAATCGGCGTAAGTAACGTAGCGGTCGAAAATATTCTGGCCGTACTCGCTGTAGCTTTCCAGGTACGCGGTCTGGATTTCCTTGCCGATGAATTCGGCGTAGCGCACCGACAGGTGTTCCTTGATGAAAGCGAGGTACTTCGCCTCGGTTTCGGCCGGGAACTGTTCGCGCTCGATCTGCTGTTCGAGCACGTACATCAGATGCACCGGGTTGGCAGCGATCTCTGTCGAGTCGAAGTTGAACACCTTGCTGAGGATCTTGAAGGCGAAGCGGGTCGAAATGCCGCTCATTCCCTCATCAACGCCAGCGTAATCGCGGTACTCCTGGTAGCTCTTGGCGCGTGGGTCGGTGTCCTTGAGGTTTTCGCCATCGTAGACCAGCATCTTTGAATACAGGCTGGAGTTTTCCGGTTCCTTCAGGCGCGTCAGCACCGCGAACTGCGCCATGATTGGCAGGGTTCCCGGCGCGCAGGTAGCTTGCGCAAGCGAGGAACCACGCAGCAGCTTCTCGTAGATTTTTACTTCCTCGGAGACACGCAGGCAATAAGGTACCTTGACGATGTAGATGCGGTCCAGGAAGGCCTCGTTGTTCTTGTTGTTGCGGAATGCTTTCCATTCGCTTTCATTCGAGTGCGCGAGCACGACGCCGTCAAAAGGAATCGCGCCGAAGCCTTCGGTGCCCTTGAAATTGCCCTCCTGCGTCGCGGTCAGCAGCGGGTGCAGGACCTTGATCGGCGCCTTGAACATTTCGACGAACTCGAGCAGTCCCTGGTTGGCAAGGCACAGGCCGCCCGAGAAGCTGTAGGCGTCCGGGTCGTCCTGAGCATAGGTTTCGAGCTTGCGGATGTCGACCTTGCCGACCAGGCTCGAAATGTCCTGATTGTTCTCGTCACCGGGTTCGGTCTTGGCAATGCCGACCTGCTTGAGCACGCTCGGATAGCGCTTGACCACCCGGAAGCGGCGGATGTCGCCGCCGAATTCTTCAAGCCGCTTCACTGCCCACGGCGACAGGATGCGCGTGAGGTAGCGGCGCGGGATGCCGTATTCCTTTTCGAGGATGGCACCATCTTCATCGGGATCGAACAGGCCGAGCGGTGACTCGTTCACCGGCGAACCCTTGATCGCGTAGAAAGGAACCTCCTGCATCAGTGACTTAAGGCGCTCGGCGATCGAACTCTTGCCACCGCCGACCGGACCGAGCAGGTAGAGGATCTGTTTCTTCTCTTCAAGCCCCTGTGCCGCGTGGCGGAAGTAGCTCACCACCTGTTCGATGGAGTCTTCAAGCCCGTAGAACTCGGCAAAGGCCGGATAGATCTTGATCACCTTGTTGGCGAAAAGGCGCGACAGCCGCGGGTCATTACGGGTGTCCACCGTCTGCGGCTCGCCGATGGCGCGCAGCATGCGCTCGGCGGCACTGGCATAGCTCAGCGGATCTCGCTTGCACGCCGCGAGATAGTCCTCCAGCGAAAGCTCCTCTTCACGGGTGCGGTCGAAGCGGGCGGCAAAATGACTGACGATGTCCATGGTGATCTCCAATAAACGGGTTGTATCCTCCCCGATGATCTCGACCGTGCCGGGTCGAATCGGCACTGACGCATATCACTTTTGGTCAAGCAAATAACGCGCCAGTTCCCCTGATGGCTGACCCGATGGCTTCCGTGCCGCGCATTGGCGACCGATGTCGGGCACCGGCGAGCTCCTCGTGATTGGCCCTCTGCTGGAGGAAATGCCTGATGGTGCTTTGCAGTGGTTGGCACGGCCATGATCCTGGCGTTGCGGAGAGGCCCTCCGACGAGTGTGCACCAGACTGGTGCGTAATGACACTATCGATGTCATTGCAAGGAGAGTGCCACGGCAAGGTGTAAAATTTTCCGATGAGCAATTCTTCACGAATCAACAGGTGCCGTCCCATGACTGGAGCACAGCAACCGCGACTCCGCTGCGTTACGGCTTCATCGAGACAGCCTGCGGGCAGAAGGTGGCGATCATGCGCCGATCGACCCGCCTGAGCTTCGCGCTGGCCGCGTGCATGCTGGTGCCGGTGGCGATCTCGACTGGATGCACCGTCCTCGAGCGCGCCGGGAACGACTGGCGAACGGCACGCCGCGACTCCTCCGGTCAGGCGCCCGATCCGGCCACCACGCCTGAAGCGGTGATCCAGGTCTACGGCGCACGCACGGTTGGTTGGCGCGGCGCCTTCGGCGTGCATACCTGGATCGTCACCAAGCCGAGCGGTGCCGGGCACTACACCCGCCATGAGGTCGTCGGGTGGGGCGTGGACCAGGGAATGAGCACGGTCCGGGTCAATCGCGCCGGGCCGGATAACTACTGGTTTGGCGCTTTCCCTGAGAAACTCGCGGATGTGCGTGGGCCGCACGTCGATGCACTGATCGAGCGGGTCAGTCTTGCCGTGCGCAATTATCCCTATCCGAGCACCTATCGGACCTGGCCCGGTCCAAACAGCAACACCTTTGTCGCGTATATCGCGCGCGCCCTGCCCGAACTGGGAGTCGACATGCCGCCGACCGCGATTGGCAAGGATTTCCTGCCTGGTGGTGCCGTACTGGCGCGTAGCCCGAGCGGCACTGGCGTGCAGGTGTCGGTGCTCGGCGTTGCCGGCGTGCTGGTCGGCTGGGAAGAGGGTGTCGAGATCAATCTGCTAGGTCTCACTCTCGGCCTAGATCTAAAGTCGCCGGGCATCAAGCTGCCGGGACTGGGTCGGTTGGGGTTTCCCCAGTAGCCGGCCAGATTGCACGCCGGCAAGATAGCGTGCTAAGGTCGTGGCCAGGATCTCGAATCCTCGAGGTCCATCTCCATCTTTTTGGCAAGGAGAACATCATGATGTTTGGTCCGCATCGACGCTTTTCTGCCGCGCTGACAGCCGGCATCATCACTTTGCTTGCCTGTGTCACGACAGCACGCGCGTCCGTCGTTTCCGCCACCCCAACGTTGCCGGTCCTCGGCGTTCCGTACGCTTCGTCGATCGGTGTGGGTTGTTTCCCCGCGGTGGGCGCCTGCGTCGTGCCGGGAACGATTACACTGACATCACTCGTTTCGTCCACTTTCGATTCATCAGGTCAGAACATCGTCGCCAATGCGTCCTACGTGGGCACCTTGACGAACCTTGGAGGGGTTCCGATCGGGTCCGTGAACTTGTCCGGCACGCTCGAGGAGGAAATCTTCGGGCGTACATCGCCAAGCGCTCTTGGCATCTGGGCGACCGAACTGCTGGCGCTTTCGCTGAGCGGCCCGGTGCTCGGACACACCTTGACACTGACGCTGGATCCCGCGGTGCCGTCTACTGGTTTTTCGTCGATCATGGCAGAAGGCGGACAAGGGGATAGATTCAGGATTGACAGCTTCTTCGACGTGTTCGTCGAACTGTCGCTCGATACCATCCCGCCGTTGTCCACGACGCGCGGCCCGCTGCACCTGTCGCTCGTCCCCGAGCCGTCGACCTGGCTGCTGCTCATCGGCGGCATCGCTGGTCTGGGTTGCCTGCGGTGGCGGCACACCGCGTAGCGTCCCTGCAACTCGACGAGAATCCGGGGGGGCTTCCATCTTAGAAGTGTAGGTTTTTTTCGAGCATTGGTTCTGTGGCA
>NZ_JDST02000098.1:0-22233 GCF_000584975.1 Candidatus Accumulibacter cognatus
GATTTGCGGAGATCACCTAATGGAGGTGAGTCTCTGGCCGTACAACCAAGGCAGTCCCTTGCTGGCCGAAGTAGTGGGTTGGATGGACGAGCATGGATTTCGTGCCTATGAGATCTTCGACATTTCTCGTCGTGGTGACGGTGTCCTGGTACAGATCGATATCCTTTTCATTCGCAAGAACTCTGCGTTGGTCAGCAACGCTATGACCCTCTTTTCGGTTTCGGAAAGAGGTTGAGCTGGAACCGTCCAGATTCAGTTCTCCCCTGCGGGATGTGCCCAAGCCTTATCGTGAGCATGACCGCAAAGGCCAGNNTTGTCCATGCCGCGGATGAAGAGATGCCCAAAGCCAAAGCGGTTGTCTATCCAGGGGGGATTCGTTCGAGTGCGGTGCGTCGGTGGTTGCCCCGATGCCAGCTCGGGTTGCCATGGGGCGTCGGAACGAAGATGCGGCTTTTCCTGAGAGAGAAGTGCGGGATGAAACNNAAACGCCTGAAGACCGGCACCGTGCCGGCCAAGATGGAACCGGAGATCCAGGAAGTGTGTGTAATAAAACACATCTAACCGCGCCTGCTTCAAGCGCAGGAGGGCCAACATGCCGTGTTCTTCGTAGACGCGGCGCACCTTGTCCTGGGAGCTTTCCTGTCGATGGTATTGTGGTGCCTGCTGGCCCGAGTCTGGATCAGGGCGCCTTGGGGCCGGCAGCGTTTCAACGTACTGGGTGCGCTCGATGCCGCCACACAGGAGGTCATACCGAGGGAACCCCAACTTCGGAATTCCCGACCGGCTGATTGGGCCGACCAGTCAGTTCGATAGCGTGCCCGGTGTCCGGGCAGCCAGCACTCATAATTATGTATTTCGCCAAAAACGCCAAGGCGTTCTGGTGTAAAATTCCTTGCCAGCTACGAAGCCTTGTCATGCTCGCAAATCCCCAGGACCATCGATGCCGTTGCCACCACCCTTTGNNAACGCACCCGCATGCACGTCCGCAGGGTGCAACTCGATGGTTACAAGCGTGAAGATGGGCGCTGGGACATTGAGGCGCGTCTGGTAGACACCAAGGACCACGACTATCCACTTTCGTCGGGTTTGCGGCAGCGCGGCGAAGCGGTGCACGACATGTGGGTGCGGGTGACCATCGACCATCAGATGAATGTTCTTGACGCAGTGGCCTGTACCGATGCGATGCCCTACGTCGGTTATTGTGACCGGATTACCCCGGATTACACGCAACTGGTCGGTCTCAATCTCTTTCACGGTTTTCGCACGGCAGTCAAGAATCTGTTCCGTGGCACGCGCGGTTGCTCGCATCTCAGCGAGCTGTTGATGTTTTTGCCTACCGCTGCGCTGCAGACTTTTGCCAGTGACGTACTCGATAACGACGATAGCGTGCACAAGCCCTATCAGCTCGACCGTTGCCACGCGCTGGAATCGCATTCGGACGCAGTACGGCGCTATTACCCGCGCTGGTACCGTGGCCAGAAGCCCGGGTAGGACGTCCTGCCTGTGGTTCGTTACGTTTCGCAACCTTAACTCAAGCAAGGAAAGCGCATGAAAATTCACGAATATCAGGGCAAGGAACTCCTGAAGAAATTCGGCGTCGTGGTTCCGCGCGGGGTGTTCTGTCCGACCGTCGATGATGCGGTCAAGGCAGCCGAAACCCTGGGAGGCAAGATCTGGGTGGTGAAGGCCCAGATCCATGCGGGTGGTCGTGGCAAGGGCGGTGGCGTCAAGGTGGCCAAGTCGCTGGACGAAGTTCGCGAGTATGCCAGCCAGATCCTCGGCATGCAGCTCGTCACGCACCAGACCGGTCCGGCAGGCCAGAAGGTCCGCCGGCTGCTGATCGAAGAGGGCGCCGACATCCGCAAGGAGTACTACGTTGCTGCGCTTACCGACCGGGCGTCGCAAAAGGTCGTGATGATGGCCTCTTCGGAAGGCGGCATGAATATCGAGGAAGTTGCCCACGCTACGCCGGAGAAAATTCTCAAGGCATTCATTGACCCTGAGGATGGGCTGAGCGACGCACAGGCGGCCGAATTGGCTACTGGCATCGGTGTCCCGGCCGAGTCTGTGGACCGCGCAGTTGCGACGCTCAAGGGCCTCTACAATTGCTACATGCAGACCGACGCCTCGCTGGCAGAGATTAACCCACTGATTCTCGAAGGCAACGGCGACATCAAGGCGATCGACGCCAAGTTCAACTTCGACTCCAACGCCCTCTACCGGCAGCCCGAGATCATGGCCTACCGGGACCTCGACGAGGAGGACCCCGACGAACTCGAGGCCTCCAAGTTTGACCTCTCGTACATCTCGCTCGACGGCAACATCGGCTGCTTGGTCAATGGCGCGGGCCTGGCGATGGCGACCATGGACACCATCAAGCTTTTCGGTGCCGAACCGGCCAACTTTCTCGACGTCGGCGGCGGTGCGACCACCGAGAAAGTGACCGAAGCCTTCCAGATCATGCTCAGGAATCCAAAGGTCAAGGGAATTCTGGTGAACATCTTCGGCGGCATCATGCGCTGTGACACGATCGCCACCGGCGTCGTGGCAGCCGCCAGGGAGACGCATCTTTCGGTGCCGCTGGTGGTCCGCATGAAGGGGACCAACGAGGACATCGGCAAGCAGATCCTCAGTGATTCGGGTCTGCCGATCATCACTGCGGATTCAATGGCTGATGCCGCCACCAAGATCGTTGCTGCGGTCAGTTAAGGAGCCACCATGTCGATTCTGATTAACAAAGATACCAAGATCATCACCCAGGGCATCACCGGCAAGACCGGGCAGTTCCATACCGAAAAGTGCCAGGAGTACGCCAACGGCAAGAACTGCTTTGTTGCCGGCGTGAACCCCAAGAAAGCCGGCGAGAGTATTTTCGGCATTCCAATCTATGGGTCGGTCAAGGAAGCTGCCGTCCAGACCGGTGCGACCGTCTCGGTGATCTACGTGCCGCCGCCAGGTGCTGCCGCAGCGATCTGGGAAGCGGTCGAAGCCGACCTCGATCTGGTCGTATGTATTACCGAAGGTATCCCGGTGCGCGACATGCTGGTCGTGCGCAACAAGATGCTCAGGAAGGAAGCCGCTGGCGGCAAGAAGACGTTGCTGCTCGGGCCGAACTGCCCGGGACTGATCACCCCGGATGAAGTCAAGATCGGTATCATGCCCGGTCACATTCATCGCAAGGGTCGCATCGGCGTGGTTTCGCGCTCAGGTACTCTGACCTACGAGGCGGTTGCACAGTTGACCGAAATCGGTCTTGGCCAGTCGTCTGCGGTGGGTACCGGCGGCGATCCGATCAACGGCCTCAAGCACATCGATATCATGCGCCTGTTCAACGACGATCCGGATACCGACGCGGTGATCATGATCGGTGAAATCGGTGGTCCTGATGAAGCCGACGCCGCCGTGTGGTGCAAGGCGAACATGCAGAAGCCGATCGTTGGGTTCATTGCCGGTGTGACCGCCCCGGCTGGCAAGCGCATGGGCCATGCCGGGGCCCTGATTTCAGGCGGTGCGGATACTGCGGATGCCAAGCTGGCGATCATGGAAGAGTGTGGATTCAAGGTCACACGTGATCCTTCGGTCATGGGCAAGATGATCCAGGCCCTGATTTAGGGCGCCTGTGGTCGCTTGCTATGGTTGCCTGAGTTCCTGGCAAAAAAGGGCAGACTCCGGTCTGCCTTTTTTGTTTGCCCTTGATCTGTGACATTTGCCATTAAAATCGCCGCTGCAAGCTGCAAACTGTGAAGTTGGAAAGATCGTGCTGATCGTTTGATTCCGATATGCTGAACTGGGGGCAACGATGCCACTGTTTCTGAGTGAAAAAGAGGTTGAAGAACTGCTGACCATGCCGCTGGCGCTCGCGGCAGTCGAGGCTGCGCACCGTGATCTCGCATCGATGCAGGCCTGCGATGTGCCCCGGCAACGGACGCGCCTGCCGCAGACGACGCTGCATATCCTGCAGGGGGCATTGCCGAAACTCGACGTCATCGGGTACAAGGCCTACACCAGTAACCGCTCGGGTGTGCGTTTCCTGGTTCACCTGTATTGCGCCTCAAGTGGCAGTCTGCGCGCCGTGCTGGAGGCCGATCGCCTAGGCATGATGCGTACTGGTGCGGCAGCCGGCGTCGCGACGCGCTGGCTGGCCAGGTCCGATGCCCGCGTGGCAGGCGTGTTTGGCGCTGGCTGGCAGGCCGAAGGGCATCTCGAAGCGATCGCGGCGGTGCGCTCGCTGCAACGGGTAAAGGTCTACGCACGCCATACAGAGCGTCTAGCAGCCTTTTGTACAAGAATGTCCGAACGACTTGCGCTCGAGGTGGTCGCCGTGGCTTCGCCCGAAGAGGTGGTGCGTGGCAGTGATATCGTCAGCACGGTAACTACGTCGGCGACGCCTCTTTTCAATGCAGAATGGCTTGCGCCAGGAACACACATCAATGCCGCCGGATCGAATTCTCTGATCCGCAGGGAGCTTGGCGAGGATGTCATCAAACGTTGCTCGCCGATCGTCGTCGATAGCGTGGCAACGGCCCTGTGTGAAGCGGGTGATCTGCTGCTGCCGCTGGAAAAAGGGCGCCTTCATGCGCGACAGCTCATCGAACTTGGCGACGTCATTTGCGGTCGGCAAGCAGGGCGTTCGACGCCTGACGAGATCACCCTGTTCGAGTCGCAGGGCATGGCCATCCAGGATCTGGCCGTCGCCGTAACCCTTGAGAATTTGGCACGTGAGCGCGGTTTCGGTGTCGAACTGCCCTATGGCGAATAGACTTTGGCAGAGGATGTCGAAACTGACGCCATGCTTGAGATAGGGAATGCCTGGTCGTCTGGATTTGCTGATCAGTGATGGGAGTGGACGTGGCAAACAGTCTATTGGGAGCGCTCGAAATCGCCGCCCGTACCGACCCCGGATTGGTCAGGGGGAAAAATGAAGATTCGGTATTTGCTGATGCCAATCAAGGGCTGGTGATTCTGGCTGATGGAATGGGCGGGTACAATGCCGGAGAAATCGCCAGCAACATGGCTACAAAGCTCCTCTCGGCCAGACTGGTCGCAGCTTTCAAGGCGACTGCCGCGTACCGGACCGACAGCGGTAGCGGGCTACTGTTCGCGCATCGTTGCCTCAAGGAGCAGATCGCGGCGGTGAATTTGGCGATCTATCAGGCGTCGGAGAGTCAATCGAAGTTTGGCGGGATGGGCACCACGCTTGTCGCTGCCGTATTTTGCGATGATCAGGTGGTGGTCGCCCATATTGGCGATTCGCGTCTGTATCGACTGCGGGGGAATGAGTTCACGGCCATGACCCACGACCACTCGGTCCTGCAGGAGCAGATAGACAGCGGCCTGATTTCGGCAGCAGAGGCGCGTTACTCATTGCAGAGGAACTTGGTGACACGCGCCGTCGGCATTGAGGCAGAGGTCGAAGCGGAGATCCATGTTCACCCGGTGCGTCCAGGGGATGTTTACCTGCTATGTTCCGATGGCCTTTACGACTTGGTCGAAGAGGTGGAAATCCATTACGCACTGGAAATGCATGCAGTCAATCTCGAGTGTTCGGCAGCGAAACTGATCCAGATGGCCAACGACAATGGTGGGAACGACAATATTTCGGTGGTGGTGATCAAGGTTTTGCATGCATTTCCGGCCGCCAAGAGAGGCTGGTCCAAACTCTGGTCATGGCTCAATTAAGGACGAAGAAGGCGATGGCAAAGCTCATACTCAGCATGGATGGTCTGGTTCTCAAGGAAATCCCGCTGCTCAAGGAGCGGGTGAGCATCGGCCGCAAGGTACATAACGACATTCAGATCGACAATATGGCGATCAGCGGCGAACATGCGGCGGTGGTCACCATACTCAACGACTCCTTCCTCGAGGATCTGAACAGCACCAATGGAACGTTGGTCAACGGCCAGCCGGTCAAGAAGCATTTCCTGAAGGACGGTGACGTCATCGAGCTCGGCAAGTACAAAATGAAGTACATTGTCGAAACGGTGACCCAGCACGAGGTTTCACCTTATGAGCAGACAACGCAACCGCCGCGGCCAGCAGCCTTGCACAATGTTCCGGGTGCTGCTGGTGTGACGCCGGCCAGTGCATCGCAGCCCGCGGGGTCGGCGCCAGCCCTTGGCGCGGCTGCGATCCGCTTGCTCAGTGGTTCCAATGCAGGCCATCAGTTGCAACTGACCAAGACCTTGACCACACTCGGCAAGCCTGGGCAGGTGGCGGTGATCGCCAGAAGGCCGCACGGTTACTTCTTGACCCACGTCGAAGGAGCATTCCCGTTCTTGAACGGCCGGGTCATCGACGCGCAGGCGCGTCTTCTGGAGAACCATGACCTGATCGAGATTGCCGGGGTGAAGATGGAATTTCTCCTCAAGCGGTGATGGACAATCGTGTTCTCTGCGGGCGAGGCCGTACGGTTTTGTTTCGTATCACGAAGAGCAGATTCGGTAAGCAGATGAATCCGGCTGCACCGCCATGAGAGTCAGGGTTCTTGGCTGTAGTGGAGGTATTGGCGGGCGTCATCGACGAACCACTGCGATGCTCGTCGATCATGATCTGCTCATTGACGCAGGGACGGGTGTCGCTGATTTATCGCTTTCCGAACTGGCGCTCATCGACCATGTGTTCCTGACCCACTCACACCTTGATCACATCGCCTTGCTGCCCCTGCTGATCGATTCGGTCAGCGATTTACGCGACAAGCCCCTCACGGTCTATGCAACGGCTGCGACACTCGAAATCATCGGCAAACATATCTTCAACTGGGCGATCTGGCCTGATTTCAGTGTGATCCCGAGCCGCGAGAATGCCATCATGCGCTACCAGTCCATCAGCCTCGGCCAGTCGGTGCGGCTCGGTGAGCGAACGATTACGGCACTTCCTGCCGAGCACACGGTACCAGCCGTGGGCTATCAGCTCGACTCAGGGGTGGGCAGCCTGGTCTTTACCGGCGATACCACCGCCAATGATGTCTTCTGGCCGGTGGTCAATGGCATTGCCAACCTGCGCTATTTGCTGATTGAAACGGCTTTTCCGAACCGCGAACAGGGGCTTGCCGAGATCTCGAAGCACCTCTGTCCGAAGATGCTGAAGAACGAGTTGAAGAAGCTGTCAACTGTTCCAGAAATCTATATCAGTCATCTTAAGCCCAGCCAGATCGAGTTGACGATGGCTGAAATCCAGGCCTGCGCAGGCGAATTCAAACCGAGGATGCTACAGAGCAATCAGGTCTTCGAGTTTTGATGGACTGCGCTCAGTAACATCACTCGGAGTCCTCGTATTGGTGACGCCGGACCGCTTCTCACTGCGCTTCAAGCAACCTCCACACTCACGGTTACGCGGCATGGTAGGCGTCACCCTGGGTTTGCTATCGATCGTTCCCTTGCTGGATGTGGGAATTGTGTACCTTGAGAATCCACGCTTGAAGCAGCAGGCATTCGCGGATCTAAACGCCATCGCTGCCCTGAAGGCAGGTCAGATCGAAGCATGGCTGGACGAGCGACGTGCCGATGCAATCGTACTGGGCGCCAGTCCGGGTTTCATTGAAGATGCGGTACGGGTGGCGCGTGACGAGGATGCCGATGCACGACGGCGTCTAGTGGAACGTCTCGAAACGCTCAAGCGGGTGTACGCTTACGACGGATTCATGGTGGTGGATGGTCGTGCCCAACAAATCTATGCCTTGGGCTTGCACGACCTCATTGCCGAGGCTCCTGTCCGGAAAGCGCTTCAGAGCGCATTTCTGACCAATCGAGTGACGATGACCGATCTGTATCGGAGTGAGCCGGGCCGCGTTCACCTGGACTGGGTGGTGCCGTTGGTGAAGGAAATCGAAGGTGAGCGGAAAGTGGTTGGCGCGGTGATCCTTGATGCTCCGGTCGAACGCATCGTTTTCCCGTTGATCCAGAGCTGGCCGACGCCTAGCCCAAGCGCCGAGACGCTGCTGGTGCGCAAGGAGGGAGACACCGTCCTGTATCTCAATGAATTGCGCCATCGTATGGCAACGGCGCTGGAATTCAGTCAGTATCTCGATACCCCAGAGCTGCCGGCTGCCCGCGCCGTCCTGACCGATGCGGTGCAGGTCATGGAGGGGATGGACTACCGCGGGGTCGTGGTATTGGCTGCGACCCGCCCAGTCAAAGGTACGCCGTGGCATCTGGTGGCAAAAGTCGACCGTGACGAAGTATTGTCTCCGTTGCGGAACCTGTTGTTCTGGGTCAGCCTGGTCGCAAGCGCAACACTTGTGGTCGTTGCGCTCCTGATCATCCTGCTGTGGCGTCAGGAACTACGAACCCATGATCTCGAGCTGGCCAGCCAGGAGGTCGAGAAGGATCGCCTGCTCAGGTTCTTTTTTGATCTTCCCTTCGTCGGCATGACCATCCTTTCGACGGACAAGCTGCACTGGCTGCGCTGCAACAATCGTCTTTGCGAAATACTGGGTTATTCCCGCGAGGAACTGGTCGACCTGACCTGGACGCAGCTCATACATCGTGACGACTTCGCTACCGACTTGAGTCAGTTCGAGCGCGTCTCGAGCGGCGCGGCAAACGGCTTTCAGACGGACAGGCGCTTCCTGCGTAAAGATGGCAAAGTCATCAATGCGACGATCGATGTGCGGGCGGTTCGCCAGGAAGACGGCCACGTTGACTTCTACGTCGCGACCGTCCAGGATATTACCGCACGCCTGCAGGCCGAGGGTCTCGCACAGGAGGTGTTGGACAATGTCAATCAGGGATTTGTCGTCTATGATTATGCTGCCAGGGTGGTAATCTGGAACCGATTCCTTGAGCGCGCTCTCGGGGTGCCGCGCGAGGCGGCGATCGGCAAGCATCTCCACGAGTTGTTCCCGCAGGCGCGCCAGCACGGCCTGGAAGCTTACCTGATGCGCGCGTTGGCAGGCGAAATGTGCATGGCCGACGAGTTTCTGCCGCGCCTGCGTGGCACGACGGAACTTCTGGATGCCGAGGAAGCGAGGGTGCGTAGAGACGATCCACTTCTTCTCTGGACCCTATCCACCTATGCGCCGCACCGGAACGCCAATGGTGACATCGATGGCGTCCTTGTGAACGTGGTCGATATGACTGCGCTCAAACACAGCCAGGATTCTCTAGTCGAATCCAACGAAAAGCTACGGCAGCTCACCCAGTACCTGGAGCGGGTACGGGAAGAAGAGCGGGTACGGATTGCGCGGGAGCTGCACGATGACCTCGGCAGTACGCTGACGGGTGTCAAATGGGCGGTTGCGATGGCCATCGATCGCGCTCAGGAGGCCGCACTGCCGAGTGACGAACAGTTGGTGTACGCGTCGCAATTGCTGGATTCGGCTGTGGATACGATGCGCCGCATCATCAGCGATTTGCGGCCGAGTGTCCTCGACCAGCTCGGGGTGTGGACAGCGATCGAGTGGTACGCTGGGCAGATTCAAGAGCGGACCGGACTACAATGCAAGGTTTCGATTGCTGACGAGGTTGCGGCAAGCAATGTCGATTCCGAGCGTGCCACGGCGTTGTTTCGCATCGTCCAGGAAGCGTTGACCAACGTCGTCCGCCATGCCCAGGCGTCGTCCGTCGAGATCGTTATCCATCGTGAAGCCAGCACCGTGATGATCCTCGTGGAGGATGACGGAGTAGGTATGGGCAACGAGGATCTGATCAAGGCCGAATCCTGGGGCCTGCTGGGTATCCGGGAACGTGCTGCCCGCTTTGGTGGCGACATCACGCTGTCGCGCGGCGTGAAGAAAGGAACGGTCATTGTTCTGCGCATGCCGGTTTGAAGGGCGATGAACGGGCGCAAGCTCCAGATCGTGCTGGTTGATGACCACGCCGTGGTCCGCGGCGGTTTGCGGCTGCTGTTGGCGCAGGCGGGCGACATGGAGGTGGTGGGCGAAGCTGAGGACGCCGAACAGGCGATCCAACTGATCCGCCAGAGCGAATTCGATGTCGCGCTGGTCGATATCGGCTTACCCGGCAAGGGCGGCCTGGACCTATTGAAACAGATCAAGTCGGAGCGGCCGCGGATTGCCGTGCTGATGCTCAGCATGTACGCTGAAGAGGTATATGCCGTGCGTGCGCTGAAAGCCGGCGCATCCGGCTACCTGACCAAGAACAGCCCTCCGGCCACGCTGCTTGCCGCGATACGCAAAGTCGCTGGCGGTGGCAAGCATGTGAGCCCGGCGCTGCTGGAGCGGTTGGCAGTCGAGGTGGGACGAGGCCGAAAATCCGCTTCTGAAGCACTCTCTGACCGGGAGATCGAAGTGCTACGGCGGATTGCCTCCGGCGAGAGTTTGAACCAGATTGCCGAGGCGTTGCACCTCAGTCCCAAGACGGTGACTACGTATCGAGCCAGAATTGTCGAAAAGACCGGCCTGCCCAGCAATGCGGAACTCACGCGTTATGCCCTGGAAAAGGGCATGCTATCCTGATCTGGTGTGGCCGAAAGCCAGCGCCAGAAGAGTCCTTGGCAGGTCGGAACCGACGATGCGACGCGTGCCCATCGTCGGTTCGCGCGTGCAGGGCGATGGTATGTTGGCAATGTAGGGATTCCCCGACGGGTGCAGTATTGGCCATTGCTTACATGAAAATTACACTTGGTGCTGCTAGTCGATAGTTGATATGTGCGGGATGATACGGTTTGGGAATCGATTCGCGGGCAAGGGCGTTTCCTCTTGGCGCGGCTCGATCACCTCGGAGATTCTCGCCATGGATGCCTGCGCATTGACTGCCCTGCAGGACGGCCGCACCCGATTTCTTCTGGTGGACACGGACAATCTGTTTCTCGACGGTGTGGGAAGAGCGTTGCGAACGGACGACAAAATCGAGGTTGTGGCGATTGCCCGATCCATTGAAGACGCCTACGATTGCACTGCGAAGCACCAGCCCGATGTGATCGTCGTCAGTTGGGGAAAGGCGTCGCGGGCTTTTGTGCATGCCGTGCTGGCGAACCCTTGCTCTGCCCACAGCAAGCCGCTGATCGTCATCGTGCTGCCCCGGGGAATGACCAGCATCCCCGGTTTGACGTCACTCAGTCTATTGCCCAACGTCGCGCTGCTGGTACATGAGCAGGTCGAGAAGTTGCTGTTCCGGCACAGCTTGCCGAAAACCTTTGGGTTACTGACTGACACGTATTCCGGCAAAGGAAGTCCTGCCTGAGTTGTGGGAAATCCCACGCTGTATGTGGGCCAGGCGCACGCTGCCCGGGAGGGTTTCTTTCAGCGCAGCCCCTTCGTCTTGTTTGTGACCGACCTTGATGTTAACCCTGATCGTCGATGACTCAGCTCTTGTACGCCGCATGTTGCGCGAGATACTCGTGCAGATCGAAGGTACGGAGGTGGTGGGTGAATTCGACAGTCCCGCTCCAGCCATCGAAAGCATTCGAAGTCGTCCGCCGGACATCGTACTGCTCGATATTCAGCTTGCCAATGGCAGTGGTCTGGAGGTTCTACGCATCGTGAGAATGGAACATCCGAGTGTCAAAGTCATGGTATTCACGAACTTCTCGGAGTCCGTGTACCGCAAGCGATGCTTGGAAGCCGGAGCCTATGCCTTTTACGATAAGAAGAGCGATCTGCAGGTGCTCCGGCAGTCTCTGCATGGTCTTGCGTCGGCCGCTCGGGTCGAGTCAGGAGATGTTGATGTAAATCATCAGCATTCTTGGTGGGAAACCCGCAACATGGGCTAACGGTTATGACACATGGGCTAACGGTTATAACTTTTCCAGGCATCTCCGATCATGAAGTTCATGAACGTTTCCCTCTCCCCCGCAAGTGGAGAGGGGATATTCGTGAGTTGCTGACGTGTCTTTCACATTAAACAAGCCTACGTTGCTAACTTGGCTAGAAGGTTGTCGTCGACCCATCCGGGTGCCCATCCTGCCGAGATCATTCCTGCGTCGCCCAATATTCAGGCGGCAGAAAGTTTCCCTTAGCAAAGAATGCCTTGCGGCAGCTCTCCACGCTCGACCCACAGCTTGCACACAGTGTTGTCCGTGCGTTTTCGGGATAACGAAAAGCGGCTTCCGACTTATCCACAGCCTCATGGGAAAGGCCGTCAAGCCTACGGCCTTTTCTCGCGCCGCGGAGAAAGGAGGCTACAGTGCCGCGAGTTCGCGCAGATAGCGCTGCCAGTTGGCTACGTAGTGATCGGCGCTATGCTGCAGCCGAGCGACTTCTTCATCACTGAGCCGTCGGATCACCTTGCCGGGTGAGCCGACGATCAGCGAATGGTCTGCAAAGACCTTGCCTTCCGGGATCAGCGTGTTGGCGCCAACGATGCAGCCCTGGCCGATCACCGAACGGTTGAGCAGCACCGAACCGATACCGATCAGCGATCCATCGCCGACGGTGCAGCCGTGCAGCATCACCAGGTGGCCGACGGTGACGTTGCGGCCGATCGTCAGTGGTACGCCTTCGTCAGTGTGGAGGACGGACTGGTCCTGGATATTGCTGTTTTCGCCGATCGTGATCGGGTCGTTGTCGCCACGCGCCGTTGCGTTCCACCAGATCGAGGCGTTTCTGGCCAGGCGGACGTCGCCGATCACGGTGGCATTGGGGGCGACCCAGCTTTGCGGGTCGATCTGGGGGCGCCGGGCGCCGAGGGTGTAGATGGGCATGGGAGAGAGTCTCGCTGAGTGGGCTGAAGAAAGATTGTAGCCTGTCGCGCTACTGATGGCGCAGCGCTTCGATCGGATCGAGGGCGGCGGCGCGGTGCGCCGGGTAATAACCGAAGAATATGCCGACTCCTGCGGCGACAGCGAAGGCCACCAGGATCGAGGCACCGGAGATGACGATCACCATGTCGGTCAGCGCATTGGTCAGCAGCGCGCCGCCGATGCCGAGAACAAGCCCGATCAGGCAGCCGGCGACCGAGATCATCAACGCTTCGAGCAAAAACTGCGCGAGGATGTCCCGCTGGCGCGCGCCGATTGCCATGCGGATGCCGATCTCGCGCGTGCGTTCGGTCACCGAGACGAGCATGATGTTCATGATCCCGATGCCCCCAACGAGCAGCGAAACCGATGCGATCGCGCCGAGCAGCACCGACATCACGCGTGTCGTCTCGGCCGCTGAGTCGGCCGCCGCGGCGAGGTTGCGCAGATAGAAATCGTTGTCCTGTCCTTCACGAATGCGATGGCGCTGGCGGAGCAGCGCGGTCATGCTCTTTTCGACCGCCGGCATCGCCTCGGCCGAAGTCGCCTGTACCATGATCAGGCGCACCGAGCCCGGAAAGGGATTGCCGAAGACCTTGCGCTGCGCGGTGGTCAGCGGAATGATCACGGTGTCGTCCTGATCGCGGCCGTCGAGGTTCTGCCCTTTCTTGCCGAGCACGCCGACGATCACGAAAGGGCTCTGTCGGATGCGGATGGTCTTGCCGAGCGGGTCGTCGCTTCCGAACAGATTGTCGACGGCGGTCTGGCCGATCAGCGCTACCCGTGTCGCCGCGCGCACATCCGAGTCGCCGAAGGGGTAACCGCTGACGATCGTCCACGCGCGCGCATCGAGATACGGCGGCGTCGTGCCGACCACCGTCGCACTCCAGTTGTTCGCGCCATAGACCAGTTGCTGCGTGCCCTGTTGTACCGGTGCAACATTGCTGACACCGTCCAGTTCGGCGATCGCTTCGGCGTCGGCGACAGTCAGTGTCGGGCCGCCCCCGCCCCCGCTGCGCAGTCCTCCGGCACTCGTCGAGCCGGAAATCAGGATGTACAGATTGCTGCCCATGCTGCTGATGGTCTGCGCTACGGCGTACTGCGCACCTTGGCCGATGGCCATCATCAGCACTACCGAACCAACGCCGATGACCATTCCGAGCATCGTCAGCATGCTGCGCATGCGGTTCGCGCCCATCGCCTGCCAGGCTTCGCCGAGCATTGCTTTCAGCATGCGGAGAGCACTCTGGGGGGCGTCGGCTGGTCACTGACCAGGTGTCCATCACGAAAACGCACTTGTCGCGCGGCGTATGCGGCAATGTCCGGCTCGTGGGTCACCAGCACGATGCTGATCCCTTCACGGTTGAGGGCCGTGAACAGCGCCATGATCTCTTCGCTGGTATGGCTGTCGAGGTTGCCGGTCGGTTCGTCGGCCAGAATCAGTTGCGGCGAGTTGATCAGCGCGCGTGCAATTGCCACGCGCTGCTGTTGTCCGCCCGAGATGCGGCTCGGCAACGCCTCGGCGTAATCGCCGAGGCCAACCCGGGCCAGCTCGTGCTGCGCACGCTGTCGCCGCTGCTCGCGCTCGATGCCGGTATAGACCAGCGGCAGGGCGACATTGTCGGCCAGGGTCATCCGCGGCAGCAGGTTGAAACCCTGGAAGACGAAGCCGATACTTCGGTTCCGGAGTTGCGCGAGTTCGTCCTTGCTCAACTGCGCGACCTTGCGGCCGACCAGGAAGTAGTCGCCGCTGCTCGGCGTATCGAGGCAGCCGAGCAGGTTCATGAAGGTCGACTTGCCCGACCCCGAGGGGCCCATGATCGCCACGAATTCACCCGCCTCGATGCAAAGATCGACGTCCCGCAACGCCGGGAAGAGTCCGGCCGCGGTTTTATAGGACTTGCCGAGACCGACGACGCGAATGACCGCCTCGGTCATCAGAACAGTCTCATCCCCACACTGCTCGGCTTGCCGTTGCTGCTGGCGACATTCTCGCCGGTGACGACGATGTCGCCGACCTTGAGATCGCCGCCGAGCACTTCGGTGTTGCGATTGTCGGTGATCCCGAGCGATACGCTAAGCGCTTTGAGTTCGCTATTCTCGACGCGGTATACCATGCCGCTGGCCGTGTCGCGTTTCCTGCCCTTGCCCTTGCTCTCCCCGCTGCTTTCGCTCGCCGTTTTCTGTTTGGCGGGCGTGCGCTCGCTGTCGCTGCTCTCGCTGGGTTTGAAACGCAGCGCCGCGTTGGGTACCAGCAGGACATCCTGGCGGCTGGCGACACCGATGCTGACGTAGGCGGTCATGCCGGGCAGCAGGATCTGTTCGGGATTGGAGAGCGAAACACGCACATTGTAGGTGACGACGTTCTGCTGCGTCGTCGGATTGAGACGAATCTGCTGCACTTCGCCCTGGAAACTGCGGTTCGGGAAGGCGTCGACGGTGAAACGCACCTTCTGTCCTTCGCGGATCTTGCCGATGTCGGCCTCGGCAAAACTCGAGTCGATGCGCATTTCCGAGAGGTCCTGCGCGATCTTGATCAAGGTGGGCGTCTGCAGGCTGGCAGCGACCGTCTGCCCGAGGTCGACAACGCGGTCGACGACGATGCCCGACACCGGCGAGCGGATCGTCGTGTAATGGAGGTTGACCTGATCCTTGTCGGCGGCGGCTTTCGCCTGGGCGAGTTGCGCCTCGCTCGAGCGTCGCGTCTGGATGGCCTGTTCGAGTTCCTGCCGGGAGACATATTCCTGTTCGAACAGGGCTTTCATCCGTGCTTCGCTGGCGCGCGCCAGGTCGAGCGCGGCGGCGACATTCTGCACGTTGGCCGCCGATTGACGGGCCTGAGCTGCGAGCAGCGAGTCGTCGAGTTCGAGCAATGCCTGGCCTTTCTCGACCTTGTCGTTGAAGTCGACATAGAGCTTGGTGACCGTCCCGGAGACCTGCGTGCCGACACTGACCAGTACGATCGGGTTGAGCGTGCCGTTAGCCGAGACGGTCTGGGTGACATCTCCTCTTTCGATGGCCTGCAGTTTGTAGCGCTGTTCGAGCGACTGGCTGTTACTCTGGCGATACCAGTACATACCGCCAGCAGCGAGTGCAAAGAGGAGAAGGGCGAAGAGGCGGCGCGAGTGCTTCATGGATTGCTGACTTTCTGCTGGCTGATCGAGAGCAGCAGCGTGCTGTCGAGGGAGCCGATGGCCCTGGCCAGCGCGGCGCGCGACACGTGCCAGTCGAGCATCGCCTGGATGCGTTGCAGGCGGGCGTTGGCGAGCGCACTCTGGGCATTGAGGACATCGAGGATGTTGCCGACGCCGGCCTTGTAGCGTCCGAGGGCGACACGCTCGGAATGCTCGGCGCTGGCCAGCAGATCGGCAGTGGTACGAATGGTCTGGGTAGCCGTGCTGAGGCTCTGATAGGCTTCCCATACATCGAGCGCGACCTGCTGGCGGACGTTGTCGCGGCGGGCGCTCTGGACCTCGGTCTGGGCAGCGGCGGCGCGAACCCGGTAGGTGGTGTTGAAGCCGGAGAAGATCGGCAGGTTGACCGTCAGCCCAATCGAGTTGCCGTTGGCCGAAGCACTGCCAAGGTCTGTCCACTGCGGGCCGGCGCTCAGCGAGAGCGTTGGCAGGCCGGTGGCGCGGGCGTAATCGACGCCAGCTTCAGCGGCCCGGAGTTCGGCTTCAGCGGCCTTGAGTTCGGGGCGGCGTGCGCGTGCTTCGTCGATCAGCGCGGCGACGTCGCCGGTGAAACTGGCGTCGGGGGTGACTGAGGGAATCTCGTCGAGCAACAGCCTCTGGTTAGCGTCGAGCCCCATGACATTGGCCAGGCGACCGAAGGCGTTTCTGAGCACACCTTCGGCGCGGATGCGGGTGAGCGTTGCCTGCGACCAGGCGGTCTGTGCCTGCAGGCGGTCGGCGGGGGTGCCGGTGCCGACGCGGTAGCGGACTTCGGCGGCGGTAAGGCTCTCGCGGCTGGCTTTTTCTGATTCACGGGCGGCGGTGACTGCCGCGCGCGCGGCCTGGGTGTTGTAATAAGCCTGCACAGCATTGAGAAAGACGCTCTGGACGGTTGCGTCGAGCGTCGAGCTTGCGGCGCTCAACACTTGCCGCGCGATTTCAAGATTCGCCGAACGTGCGCCGAAGTCATACAACAGCCAGGAGAGCGTCAGTGAGGCATTGCGCTGGCTGGCAGTCTGTGAGTCGATCCGGGCCCTGCTGGCGCTCACCTGGCCATCGAGCCCCGGCAGGAAGTCGGACTGCGCGAGGCCGACCTGGGCGGCCTGGACGCGTGCGTACGACCAGGCCTCACGGGTAGTCGGGTTGCGGCACAGCGCGAGATCGACCACATCGAGAATGCCATAGGCGGCGTCGGCTGGCCGCGGCTGACAGGACAGGGAGCTGCCAGCCAGGGCTGGGCGCGGCGGGGTGATGGTGTGTGTGGCGAAGGGATCGCTGATTTCGAGGGCCGGCAGCTCGGCTGCCAGCGCCGCCAGCAGGGTGGCGATGGCGAGGCGGCAGCACTTGGCGGTAGGTCTGGCGGACTGGGTGCGGGACGGCTGCGGAGTCGGTCGAGATGTGGGGTAGGCCATTTTTCGCTAGTATAGCCACCCTGGCTGCGGTTTCGTGCGCGCTTGCGGGCTGGCGGGGGGTATTGCTGGGATGGATGTGTGAGCAGATGTTTCCAGCCAGGACGGTAAGCGTCGTGCGTCGCTGACGCAACTTTTACATTCACAGGATCCGGACAATGCCCTGGACGGAGATGATCAGCCTGTTTGTTCTGCTGGCCGCGGGCTGGTTCTGGTACGACAGCTTCCAGGCGCGCGAGGCCGGCATGTGTGCCGCGCGTGCGGCATGTGCGGCAGAAGACTTGCTCCTGCTCGACGACACGGTCGCGCTCGCATCACTGCGCCCGGCGCGCGATGACGAAGGTCGGCTGCGCTTGCGCCGGGTCTACCATTTCGAGTACAGCGATACCGGCGACAATCGCCGGGAGGGGCGGGTCACCTTGCTCGGCAGCGAGTTGCTGATGCTGCATTTGCCGCAGGCGCAACGGCACTGGCGGCATCTGATGGCGAACGCCAGCGAGGACGAGTAGATCCGGTCTTGCCGTTGACCGTATGATCTGATCCGGGCCAACGTTCGGAAATCTCGCTCAACTCGCTCGATACGAGAGGAAACCAGCATGCGCAGCAAGATCGTGACTGCCGATGAAGCCATCGCACTGATCCGGGATGGCGATACCCTGGCCAGCACCGGGTTTGTCCAGACCGGTTTTGCCGAAGCCCTGTTGTCGGCACTGGAGCGTCGCTTCCTCGCCTCTGGCAGCCCGAAGAACCTGACCTTGTTCGCCGCCGCCGGCCAGGGCGACGGCAAGAGCCTGGGGCTCAATCATCTGGGCCACGCAGGCCTGTTGCGCCGGGTGGTGGCGGGCCACTGGGCGCGCATGCCGAAGGTGGCGCAACTGGCACTTGGCAACCGCATCCAGGCCTATAACCTGCCCCAGGGAATCATCTGTCAGTTGTTCCGGGATCTGGCCGCCGGCAAACCGGGGTCGTTCTCCAAGGTCGGACTGCACACCTTCGTCGATCCCCGCTACGGCGGCGGCCGGATCAATGCCGCCACCACCCGGGACATCGTCAGTCTCGTCGAAGTCGCCGACGAGGAGTGGTTGTTCTACAAGGTCGGCAGAGTCAACGTCGCCTTCGTGCGCGGGACCACCGCCGATACCTTCGGCAACATCACGATGGAGCGTGAAGCATTGACCCTCAACAACCTCGCCATGGCGATGGCGGCCAAGAACAGTAACGGCATCGTGATCGCCCAGGTCGAAAGGATCGCCGAGCGCAGCGGGTTACCGCCGCGGCAGGTAAAGATTCCAGGGATTCTGGTCGATTGCGTGGTCGTGGCCGAACCCGCCCAGCACATGCAGACACTGGTGACCCCTTACAACGCGGCTTACGCCGGCGAGTTCCGGGTTCCCCAGGCCAGTCTGGTGTCGACGCCACTGACCGATCGCAAGATCATCGCCCGCCGTGCCGCTTTCGAACTGCCGCCCAACGGCATCATCAATCTCGGCGTCGGCATGCCCGAAGGCGTAGCGACGGTCGCCAAGGAGGAGCGCATCTCGCACCTGCTGACCATGACCGTTGAATCCGGCCTGATCGGCGGCATTCCCGCCACCGGGGGTGACTTCGGGACCGGCGTCAACATGGATGCGGTCATCGACGAGAATCAGCAGTTCGACTTTTACGACGGGGGCGGCCTGGACATGGCGTGTCTTGGCATGGCCGAATGCGATGCTGCCGGCAACGTCAACGTCAGCCGTTTCGGCGGCCGCCTGACCGGCGCCGGCGGTTTCATCAACATCAGCCAGAACGCCCGCCTGGTGGTGTTCGCCGGCACCTTCACCGGCAATGGTCTGAAGGTCGAGGTCAATGACGGCAAGCTGCGAATCGTCCAGGAGGGCCGGCAGCGGAAATTCCTCAAGAAAGTCGAGCAGATCACCTTCAATGGCCAGTACGCCTATGATCGCGACAAGCCGGTCTATTACGTCACCGAACGTTGCGTCTTCCGTCGGGTCAGGGGCGGGCTGGCCCTGATCGAGGTGGCGCCCGGCATCGACGTCGACCGGGACATTCTGCCGAACATGGATTTCGAGCCGATCGTCGGTGAATACGGAGAAATGGACGCCCGCATCTTCAATGCCAACCCGATGGGTCTGGAGGCTGAACTGCTCAACCTGTCCCTGCCGGAGCGGGTCATTTACGATCCCGAGCGCAACATCCTGTTTCTCAATTTCGAGGGCATGCATGTCAGGGTGGTCGAGGATGTGCAGGCGATCTGGGACATTTGCGAGCTGCGCTGCCGGGCAGCCGGCAAACGGGTCGGCGTGATCATCAACTACGATCGCTTCCGCATCAACCAGGACATGTACGACACCTATGCCGAAATGGACCGCTACTTCCTGGCCAACTATTTCAGTCAGATCACTCGCTACGCCACCAGCGCCTTCCTGCGCGCCAAGCTGGGCGAGGCTTTCTCGGCACGCAGCATCGCGCCGCACATCTTCGAACGCCGCGAGGAAGCGCAGGCCTTCCTGGCCGGACGTAGCGGTGACGCCAGCAGCCCGATTTGAATCCGCTCGGCACCCCGGCGCGGCCGGAAAACTGCTCAAGCGGAGCAGCACGCGTAGTAAGATGGCGACCCACCAACCTTCGACTTGTCAGGAAGTGACCATGCTCAAGCTGTTCATCGGCAACAAAAATTACTCTTCGTGGTCGATGCGCGCCGGGGTGCTCATCAGGCAGGCCGGCATCGCCTGTGAAGAAGTCGTCGTGCGCTTCGATTCCTTCGCTGCCGGTTCAAACTTCAGACAAACCATGGCGGCCATCAGTCCCACGGGCAAGGTACCGGTCCTGATGGACTGCGGGGTCGGTAACGGACTAGTCGTCTGGGATACCCTGGCGATTGCCGAATATCTGGCCGAGAAGTTCCCGGAGAAAGCCTTGTGGCCGCGAGACTGGGCGGCGCGGGCGCAGGCCCGCAGCATCTGTGCCGAGATGCATTCCGGCTTTACGGGTTTGCGCTCCCATTGCCCGATGAACATCGAGGCGTCACTTCCCGAAACGGGCCAGCTCGTCTGGCGCGACCAGCCGGCGGTGCGCGCCGATGTCGAACGAATCGTCGGCATGTGGTGTGACCTGCTGCGCACAGGAAGCGGGCCAATGCTCTTTGGCGAGTTTTCGATTGCCGACGCCTACTTCGCTCCGGTGGTGATGCGGCTGAAAACCTATGCCTTGCCCGTCCCGGCGGAGGTGAGCGCGTACATGGCACGCGTGTGTACCTTGCCGGGTGTGCAGGCGTGGGTCGAAGGTGCGCTGTCCGAAAAAGACTTCCTCGATTTCGAAGAGCCCTATCGCTTGCAGCGCTGAGCTTTACGGTTACGCTGCGCCGTTCGCGCTACCCGCCGTTTGAGCTATCATTTCCCGCCCCGCGCCGGGGTAAACTGAGCGTGCGTGGCATCCCGCCCTCTGCCACGGTCAGGGTCAAGCCTGGACGGTTCCTCAGAGTTTCGGTGGAGTCGGGCTGACCGGTGGTCTGGTCTCGGAGCGGTGTACGGTGCCTGGCGGTGTTGCCGGACGCGCCGTGACGTTGGCAAAACTCGCCTTGCACTTGATCCCCGCCGGAATCTTCAAGCCTGGATTCGGCAACTCGAGGCGCACGCCGAAGGTCCCGCTCGCCGGATCATGCACACGGTCGATGACCTTCACCGTCGCCTTGTGACGGCCGCCCACGGGTACTTCCGGAAGGACGTCAGCCGTTTGCCCCACGGCCAATTTGCCAAACGCATCCAGAGGCATGAGAACTTCGACAGACAGCGTCGCCACGTCGGCCAGGCGCAAGATCGGTTTGCGCAAATCGCGATTGTCCGCCAGTTCGCCGGCGTGTAGCGGCCGATCGACCACCACGCCGTTGATCGGACTCTTCAAGGTGCGCAGACGAAGTTGCTCCGATAGGCGCCGATGCTCGATCTCGGCCAGCCGGCGATCGTCACGCGCTTCCACCAGTTCGGCTTCGGCAAGGCGCTTCTCGGTCAGCGCCTCGTCCCGATCGTGAAGCGAAATGAATGACTGCCCCGCGAGCTTTTCCCGGCGGAGATACTTCGTGGTCGAAAACTCAACCCGGCTTTCACCGGTCTTGATGCGCCCCTGCATGGTCGAACGATAACGCGCGGCGTCTGTCGCTGCGCGCTCGACTCCGGAATCCAGCGTCACCAGCACCTGCCCGCTTCTCACCACGTCGCCACGATCAACCCACACCTTTTCGATCAGTCCTTCGCTTGCTGCCCGCACGTCAACCGACCTGCTCGGTTCGATGATGCAGTCAAATTCGCCGGCAATCACCTTTCCTGTCAGCAACAGCAGAACAAGAACCGCCTTCTGTCGATCGCCAAGCCCATTGCCCCCCTTCATTCCGTTTCCTTTCTTCCCTTCACCTTTTCGTCTACTCGTCTTGCCATCCGCCACTATTCGCCCGTGCCCGCAAAAGCCAGTGCACTCTCCGCGCGCAGGTCGGCGATTACTGTTTGTCTGCGCATGTGCGAATGCTGTCGTTCGGCGGCCGACTGCGCGAGGTGGCGCAGGAAGCGGCCGGCTGCGTCGGGCAAGACCTCGCATGCAGAGAAGTGGCGCCGCAGCAAGGACTGCTAGCGAGGAGCATGGGCGGTGAACAGTTCGTCATCGAGCGCGGCCAGCGCCTCGCAGGATCCCGGATCTCCCTGGCGACCGGCCCGCCCAAACAATTGGCGATCGATGCGGGCCGCTTCGTGGTACTCCGACAGGATCACGTGCAATCCTCCCACCGCCCGCACTTCCGGACTGAGGACGATGTCGGTTCCTCGTCCCGCCATGTTGGTGGCTACGGTGATCCGACCGCTCTGGCCGGCGTGCCTGACGATCTCTGCTTCCGACAGATCCTGCCGGGCATTCAACACGACGTGTTCCAGGCCGGCGGCATCGAGTCGCGCCGATACCAGTTCCGAAGTCTTGACCGAGCGGGTGCCTGGCAGCTATGTCACGGAAGACTTTAGGTGATTTCCTCA
>NZ_JDST02000099.1:0-14229 GCF_000584975.1 Candidatus Accumulibacter cognatus
TTGAAGCGCATGGCCAAGTTGCGCCTGCAGTAGAGAAAAACGAGGAAAAGCCTCAAAAAGGCCGGAAAATCGACAAATTCCGGCCTTTTTCATGCCGAAAAGTAAAATTTGTCGGTTTCCCGGGCTCCAAGTCCGACAGACTGCTAGCCGCGATCTCCAATGAACGATTCGGACGTGAAGTAGGCGGCCGTGCACGGGGGGTCCGCCGGGTTGGGCAACGGGAGATACATTCATTCCTTGCTCCTGACGAAGGCTTCGTGCCTGGCAAGCGCCTGCGCCCTGCCGTCGGCAATTCTGGCCAGCGCTCTGTCCAGACGGGCGTGCAACATGTCGAGTTGGCGGCACAGCGATTGTTCGGCGGTACTTCCATCTTCGAGCACGACGCAGCCACCGCTGGCCGCGGTTGCCTTGACGTAATGGCGGCAGGCGTCCCGCAGGTAGCGCGCAACCATCTCCCGTATGAAAAACGTTTCTTCAATCGCCAGGTCGATGGCATCGAGATCGGCTGCAGCGAGCGCAGCGATCACCATGGCGAGCGTTTCCTTGGTCCGTGCGAGCGTCGTCAACGCGGCCTGCGGCAAGTGCCTAGAGACTTCTTCGAGGTAATCGTCAAAGCACTCGGCATCGCGCTGCAACTCGCTGGCGTAACCGACCTGCGTCAGCGAGTTGTACCGCGACGCTGCCCGGTGCCGCCGCCACAGCGTTGCCGCTGCGGTCAGTGCCGCGACACCGGCCGCGGCCAAGATGATGGATGCGCTGGCGAATAGCGCCGAGACCAGCAACCCGATACCGCCGATCAGCATGAGCAGGACGAACGGTGGCGGTTCGCCCGTTTTTCCAGCGCCGGCGCGCAAAGCTGCAATCAGCGGGCGGCCCACCAGATGCTTCCGGTTTCCCGCTCCAGTCGCTCGATCAGCCGCGTGCTCGGCAGGGGTAGAGACTGCCGACGGCGTGGCGATGCACGTTCAGACAATTCTCCAGCAACCCATCTGTCACGCCCGCGCGGGTCAGTCATCTCGCCTGACCGCCATTCTCATGCCGGTCTTCTTGAGAATGGCGGTCGAAAAGAGCACATCATGCGAACGATAATCCGTTCCGATGATTTCGGCGATGGCCATTACCTTGGTCAGAACCTCGGTGCGTGAACCGCCATGCACCATGGCAAACAGGTTGTATGGCCATTCGGGAAGACGGCGTGGCCGGTGGTAGCAGTGGGTCACGAAATCGAGCCCGCCGACGCGTACGCCGAGTTCGTCGATACGCTCATCCGGCACATCCCAGACGCTCATGCCGTTGGCGGTATAGCCGATCGCGTAGTGGTTGGGCACCGCGCCGATGCGGCGTATGACGCCGCTCTCGAGCAGGCGGGTCAGGCGCGCCATCACTTCCTCGGGGGCGATGCCGATCGCTTCGGCGAGCTGGTGATATGGCCGTGCGACCAGCGGCAGACCGTTCTGGGTAGCAATGACGAGGCAGCGATCAATCGCATCGAGAATGGCGGCGTCCTGAGCGCTCATGAGCGCACTGCCAGCTTCATTTCGACGAAGTATTCCTGCAGCTTAGGAAAGGGAAAGACCGGTAGGCCGCAGGCTTCCCCGATCCGGCTTACCACGGCGTCGATGCCGTCGACGGTCTCGGTGGCGAGTACGAACCACATGTTGAACTCACAGTTGCGGTCGCTTTCCCGGCGGTAGTTGTGCGCCACCTCGGGAAATGCATTGACGATTTCGAGGATGCGCAGCCAGTCCGCGTCGGGAACGCGCATCGCCGCCAGGACGAAGGCGCCGCCCATGCGCTCGATCTGGAACAGCGGGCCGAAGCGGGTCAGCACGCGTGTTGCCAGCATCCGCTGCAGACGTTCGAGAAGTTCCGTTTCGCTGATGCCAAACCTGCCGGCCACTTCGGCGTAGGGGTGTTCGCAGATCGGGAACCCGCCCTGCAGGCCGTCGATGATCGCGCGATCGGTCGCATCGATGCGCGCCGCTTCACGCATAACGGGCACCGCGCTGTTTGAAGCGGGTCAGCGAGAACAGCACCGCGTGCGCGTAATCGGTCAACTGCAGGCGTGCGCGCAGCTCGGCGATGCGGGCCTCGACTTCCGCCCGTGCCTGGCCGTGGATCATGCAGAACAGGTTGTAGCGCCAGCTTGGCAGCACGCGCGGGCGCCGATAACAGAGATTCACCCCGGATTCGCACGCCAGGCGCTCGCCGATGGCGCTGACGCTGGCATCGGGAATGTCGTGCACCAGCATCGCATTGGCTGTATAGCCGAGTTCGTGATGCCTGACGACCACCCCGAAGCGCTTGATGATGCCCTCTGCGCACCAGCGACGGATGCGTTCGAGCACCTCTCTCTCTTCGCAGCCGACCCGGCTGGCCAGTACCGAGAACGGCCGAATGAACAGCGGCAGGCCTTCCTGCAGGGCCATCACCAGACGACGTTCGAATTCGTCGAGCGGCGTCGGTGCAGTGAAGGCCTGACTGCGCACGCGCATGCTGCCCTGGCTCTCTCCCTGTCCGTCAAGCGCAAAACCGAGGTCGATGTGATATTCCTCGAGCAACGGCAGCTTCAGCACCGGCCAGCCGGCCACCTGTTCGATCGCGCCTAGGGCCGCCTGCAAGCGCCCTTCCGACCCCGCAGTGGCGACGAACCAGAGATTGTAGTGGTGTTCACGCTCATAATTGTGATTGACTTCGGGAAAGCGATTGACCACTTCGGCAATCGCAGCCAGTTGGGCCGCAGGTACCGCCATCGCGGCCAACGTACTGACACCGATGCGTTTCGGGGCAAAAATGGCGCCGACGCGCGCGATCTTGCCTTGGCGACGCAGCCCTTCCAGGGCCCGTAATACCACTCCCTCGGCAACTCCCAGCCGCGATGCCAGCTCGGCAAAGGGAGCAGAACAGAGCGGAAAATCCCGCTGAAAGTCATTGAGGAGGCGAAAATCGATCGCGTCGTCAAGTTTATCCATCAGAAACCCATGCGGTTGGCGCGGCTGGTGAAGAATATCCCGCTCGGAGCCTGTACCTCCAATTCGCCAAGCTTCGTGAACGTCGCAGTATCGTAGATCAGCACCCGATTGTCATCGCGAGCGGAAATCCAGACCTGTTCACCGCGCGGCGTGAATTCCATGTGCAGGATGGCCCGACCGGGTGCCAGCGTTTTTACAATTTTCCCGCTCAGGGTATCGATCACTTCGACCCAGCCGTTGTCGGGAAACGCGTAATTGACCCACACCTGCCGGCCATCCGGCCGCGCCATGACGAACACCGGTTGTCCCTTGACGGCGATGTGGGCGATTTCCTGCCAGTTGCTGCCGGCAACTACCAGGACCTCGTGGCGGCCGATCGCCGGCAGATAGGCATTGCCCTGTGCCATCGACCAGCCGCGCAGGTGTGGCATCTTGAATACCGGCAGCTTCTCCTCGCCACGCCCGTAGTTCCCGAGAATACGCCGTGTGCCCTGCTCTGACCGCCAGGTGTCGAGCAGGGCAACGCCATCCTCGCCGAACAGCCCGGCCAGGTAATGGCGGCCATCAGGGGTCACCAGTCCATCATAGGGCTGCAATCCGGCTGGATACCGTTGCGTCTGTGGCTGCCGAGGGTCGGAGAAATCGCTGATCCAGACTTCACCACCATCAAATAGTGCGTAGGCAAAACGTTGGCCTGCGAGATCGGCGAGACCAACGACTTTCGAAAAATTGCCCGGCGCGTATTCAGCCGGCACTTCGGAGAGCAGTTCAAGGGTTTCGGCGTCAAAAGCCTTGATGCCACCAGGTGTGTAATTCTGTGCAACGACAATGCGGCCATCCTGTGAGATCGCGCCGCCGATGGCATTGCCTGACTGCAGCACCCGCTTGACGATACGCGCCTCGAGCAGATCGACCTTCGACAGCCCGCCGTCACGCCCGAAAACGTAAGCGTAGCGACCATCACGCGCAAAGACGACCGAAGCATGGGAGAGGTCACCGAGTCCGCCAATACGCGCATAAACTTCGCGTCGGCTGGTATCGACGAGACTGAGTTGCCCGCTCGCGCGCTCAATGACCACCCCAAGATCAGCGCTGCCCCGCAGGGTCGGCGTAGTGCAACCCGCGAGCAATACCATCGACAGCAGGGTCCATAATCTCTTCATGCTCATTTCTCCAGGGGCGCCGCTGGCGCCCAGATGTCTGCCCCCGCGCAACACCGAGGCGCTGCCTGGCCATTGTTGTCGACGCACCGCACCGGCCTAACGGTCATAACTTTTCCAGGCACCCCCGATCATGAAAGTCATGACCGTTTCCCTCTCCCCCGACCCCTCCCCCGCAAGGGAGAGGGGAGATTCGTGAGTCGCTGACGCGACTCTCACATTAACGCTTCTTCCTAGTCGGTGCCATGGTCTTGCACATCCTGCCCGGCATCCGCAGGCTCGACTGGTAGGCTGAAATGGCGAGCAGTTGAGCATTGTCGTACTTGCTGATGATTCTGACCATCTCCGGGTTGGCGTTGCGGCGCTTGCCATCGCGGATCTCGGTCATCTGGCGCAGCAGGTACTGATAGTGCTGCCCGGCAATCACCGGATAACCCTTATCCCTGAAGCCTTCGCCGCTGGCCCCATGGCATCCTCTGCACTCTTTCTCGTAAAGCACCTTTCCGGTTGCCATTTGCCGATCGGCATCCGATCCTTCGTAGCGGCCATGCTCGACGGGAATGCACAACCCTTCGATATAGGCGGCGACGTCGGCCAGCTCCTGCGGATCGGTCAGGACCGCGGCAAACGGGTACATCGTCGGGTTGTCGCGGACGCCGGCTCGGATGTCGGCCATCTGCCGGATCAGCACGCTGCTGTGCTGGCCCGCGAGCTGCGGGATGCTGCCGTCGGGAAGTCCGCCTGCCGACGGCAGGTGGCAACTCCGGCACAACTCGTAGATTTCCTGACCGCGCTTCCGGTTGCCCCTGAGCTCCAGTGCCGCGCTCTTCTCACCCGCCGACGCCTGCCATGGGTAATCCCTGACCTCGATGCCCGCAGGCCGGGGTACTGGCGGCCCAGCATGCGCAAGCACCGCGGCCAGCATCGCCAGACAAATCCCCGGAACCCGTTTGTTCATTAACCACTCCCTGCTGTTTGAGAACTGTATCGTACCGAAATGAGCCCATGCATCACATGTCCTGGCCGACGATGACGGTACGCTCATTCAGGTTGAGCTGCAGCCATCCTTTCTCCTCCGGTCGTCCGACCCCTGCAAACCCAGTGCCCGCTGATACAGGGCATTCTTTCCGGCCCCGGTAATCGCGTGTGCCAGCCGGCTGGCCTGACGGATCGACAGTCCATCGTCGAGCAGCAGCTGCAACACGCGTTCGCCCTCGGTGCTTTCCTCGACCGGTGTTGCACCGGAAACGAGCAGCACGAACTCGCCACGTTGGCGATTGGCATCGGCCAGCAGCCAGGCCTGCGCTTCACCGAGTGCGCAGCGATGAATGTTTTCGAACAGCTTCGTCAATTCCCGGGCCACGACCAGCGTACGTTCCGGTCCAAAGGCCACGCACAGGGCAGCAACGGCTTCGAGAATGCGATGCGGCGCCTCATAGAAGACCAGCGCATAGGGCAGGGGCGCGAGTTCCCGCAAGACCGCTGCGCGCTGCCCGGCCTTGTTCGGCAGAAAACCGTAAAAGAGAAAATGGACTTCGTCGAGCCCAGCCGCAGACAGCGCGACCACCGCCGCACAGGCACCAGGCAACGGAATGATGCGATAGCCGGCAGCGCGCACCTTCGCCACCAGCCGGGCACCCGGATCCGATACTGCCGGCGTGCCGGCGTCCACGACCATCGCGACCGACTCTCCAGCGGCAAGGCGCGCGATCACCTGTTGCGCAGCACCCTCTTCGTTATGCCGGTGCGCCGCCAGCAAGCGCGCATTGCAGCCGTAGTGGCGCAGCAGTGGTGCACTGTGCCGCGTATCCTCGGCGGCGACCCAGGGCACCTGCTGCAGGACTTCGATCGCGCGCTGTGTGATATCGCCAAGGTGGCCGAGCGGCGTCGGAACGACATATAATGCAGGGGATTCTTCTGTCATGGAGATCAACTTGCCGGTAAACCTCAAAGATAACACGCGCAGGCGAGCAGGATACCCCGCTCGTTTAACCAGTCCAGCCGCTTCGGGGGCAATGGCCGAGGAACTCGCCGCGCGCTTCCTCGAACGGCACGGTCTGAACATACTGCTGCGTAATTTTCGCTGTCGGGGTGGCGAGGTGGACCTGATTTGCCGGGACCGGCGGGTACTCGTCTTCGTTGAAGTGCGCCTGCGCCGCAATGCCAGCTTCGGCGGCGCGGCCGCCAGTATCGACCTGGCCAAGCAACGGCGCATCGTTCTCGCCGCTGAGCATTATCTGAATAGCCATCCTGGTCAGGAATCCGACTGCCGCTTCGACTGCATCCTGTTCGACGAACTGTCCGAGGCCGCCATCGAATGGATTCGCGATGCGTTTCCGGCAACGTATTAGTCCCCTCATCTGGCTGGTCCTCTGCGGATCTGCCGGCGCCGCTGAAACGATCAGGGTGCTTGTGCAAAGTTCGCCGCTGGCCGGCAGCCAGTATTACGCAGTCGCCGAGCTGTGGCCGCAGATCAAGCCCGGCGACCATCTGATCCTGATCCGCGAACCCGACAACCGCCATGACCGCAAAGCCATCCGTGTCGAATGGAACGGGCGTCCCCTTGGTTACGTCCCGCGTGCCGAGAACCGTGCCGTGGCGCAGGCAATAGACGCTGGCGAAAAACTCGAGGCGCGCGTTTCCCGACTGCGCGACGACCCGAACCCTTGGCGCCGCGTCGAGTTCGAAGTGTTCCTGGTACTCTGATGTTAGAATGGTCTTCCTTATTGTCCCGGAACATCGTCACAGCCCATGGATTTGATCAGCCGTATCAGCGGGCACTTCACTGAGAGCGCACAAACAAAGCTCGACGCCATCGAATTTCTGGCAGCGCCAATTGCCGACGCAATCGAAGTGATGGTTGGCGGTCTACTGAACAACGGCAAGATCCTCGCCTGCGGTAATGGCGGCTCGGCGGCTGATGCCCAGCACCTGGCGGCCGAACTGGTCGGCCGCTTCGAGCTGGAGCGCCACGAACTGGCGGCAATTGCACTGACCACAGACACCTCGGTGATCTCGGCGATCGCCAACGACTACGGTTACAAGCTCGTCTTCGCCAAGCAGGTACGTGCCCTCGGGCAACCCGGAGACATTCTCGTGGCCATCTCCACTTCGGGCAACTCGCCAAACGTCATCGAAGCGATCAATGCCGCGCACGAAAACGACTTGCGCGTTGTGGCCCTGACCGGCAAGGGGGGTGGCACGATCGGCGAAATCCTGCGCGAGGGTGACATCCATGTCTGCGTACCGGCGGAACGCACGGCGCGCATCCAGGAAACACACCTGCTGATCATCCATTGCCTTTGCGATGGGATGGATTGTCTGCTCATGGGAGTCGAAGAATGAAAAAAAGTCTCTTCACCATTCTGCTGCTCGGCGTGCTGCTGCCGATGCTGCAGGGTTGTCTGGCAATGCTCGCGGCTGGTGCGGGTGGTGGCGCGCTGGCGGCTCTCGATCGGCGGTCGCTGGGAACGCAAACCGACGATGAAAGCATCGAATGGAAAGCCAGTGCCCGTGTCAACGAGAAAATCGGTGACCAGGCACATACCAGCTTCACCAGCTATAACCGCAAGGTGCTGATTTCCGGAGAAGTTCCCTCTGAGCAGATGAAGGCGGAAGTCGAGCAGATCGTCGCCGGAGTGCCACAGGTCCAAGGAGTTTACAATGAACTCGCGGTTGGTCCGATCAGTTCCTTCTCGGCACGCAGCAATGATTCGTACGTGACGACGCGGGTCAAGAGTCGCTTTGTCGACGCCGGCAGTCTCAACGCCGTACATGTCAAGGTGGTGACCGAAGCCGGGGTCGTCTATCTCCTGGGTCTGGTCAGCCAGCACGAAGCAGACGCAGCGATCCAGGTGGCGCGAACCACCCGCGGCGTCAAGAAGGTCGTGACCCTGATGGAGATCCTCCCCGATGCCAAAGTCAGGGAACTGGACCTCAGCATGCCAGCCGCCGCCAAACCACCGGAAAGCCCTCCGGCGGCTGGCGGATAGCAGAACCCTTCCGGGTGGCTGCTAGGCGGCAGCGCTCAGAAGTTGTGAACAAATCTGCTGCGCGACCGATCTGCTGCGCTGCCCAGTCGCTCACTCCTCGCCTATCCACTTGATATGTCTTGTCGTTCGTTCCCTCACGCCTTCCATCTCGGCCTGCTCACGACGATTTTTCACAACTTCTCAGGCTGCGGCACCTCGCTCGATGACCACGCCAACGCGCCGCACACCCTGCATCATGCCGAGCTTGGCAATCGAGACGCGCACCCAGGTGGCGCCGAAGTCCTCCAGCAACAGGGTAGCTACATACTCGGCAAGCCTTTCGAGGAGGTTGAAATGGCGGGCGCCGAGTTCGGCGCGCAGGCGCTCGACCACCAACGCGTAATCGATGGTATCACCAATGTCGTCGCTGGCGCCCGCAGAGGCGGTCGAGGTGCCAATCTGCAAGGAGATTTCCACCATCTGCGGCATGGCCCTTTCACGCGGGTAGATACCGATCAGCGTCGAGGCGCGCAGGTCGTCGATGAAGATGATGTCCATGTGGTGAGACCTGAGGTCGGTGTAGAATTGCCCATCGGGCGTGCACAGTCCGCAGCACGATTGAAGTGCGCGCATTCTAACCCAGAGCACTACTGACCACCCAACCCCCTCGATGCCGCCGCTCCTGATCTCCCTGCTTGCGGTCCTTGCCGCTTATCTGCTCGGCTCCGTGTCTTTCGCACTGGTCGCAAGCCGACTCTTCGGCCTGGCCGACCCGCGCAGCTATGGTTCGAAGAACCCGGGAGCCACCAATGTGCTGCGCAGCGGCCACAAGGGCGCCGCTCTGTTCACCCTGTTTGGCGACACCGCCAAAGGCTGGTTGGCGGTCTTTCTTGCCAGTCGCCATGCCGCCGAGTATGGTCTGGGCGGCTATACCGTCGGACTCGTTGCACTGGCAGTCTTTGTCGGCCATCTCTATCCGGTTTTCCTGAGATTCAGAGGCGGCAAAGGCGTGGCAACGGCCGCCGGCGTGCTGCTCGCCATCGACCCCTGGCTAGGGCTGGCAACCCTCTGCACTTGGTTGCTCGTCGCCTTCACACTGCGCTATTCGTCACTGGCCGCCCTGCTGGCGGCAACGGCAGCTCCCATTTACGGCTTTCTCATGTGGGGGCGCGATTCCATGCTGCTGGTGGTCGGCCTCATTGCGATGGCACTGATCGGTAAACACTGGCAGAATCTGCAACGTCTGATGGCCGGCAGCGAGCCGAAGATCGGGGGCAGGAAGCAATGACCGAGAACCCCTCAGGCGCTCGAACCTTCCCGCAAGCCTGCCCAATCCCACCACTTCGACCTCCCGAGTCGACCCACCCATCCTCGGAACGTGCGGGGATCGGAGCATGGCACATCCAGAACGCCTGCACACGCCCTCGAGTCGCCTCTCCACCACGTTCATGAATGACGATCCGAGTCACCGCCCGCAACGTCGCCGCTTGCAGGTGCTGGCGGGGATCTGTGCCATTGGAACAGGTGTCGGCGCCGCCAGATACCTGACCGGACACACCCGGCCGCCGACCGGCAACCCGGTCGCTACCGACCTCGCTGATCTGCAGCCAGGAAAGCTGCGGGTGCTCGACTGGCAAGGTCGCACGCTATGGATTCTGCGCCGAACGGCTGAGGAGGTCAGCGCGCTGGCCGATCACGAAAGTGAACTGATCGACCCACACTGCCAGCATTCGCTGCAACCCGAAAACTGCCGCAACCGTCATCGTTCGCTACACCCCAATGTCTTCGTCGCCATCGGGCAATGCACCCATCAGGGCTGTACGCCACAGTTGCGCAACGGGCCTGGCGTCCGTAGCGAGTTTCTGTGCCCCTGCCATACCTCGAGATTTGACCTTGCCGGGCGCGTCTTCCGTAGTGGACCGGCGCCGGCCAACCTGGTGATTCCAGTTTATCGGCTCGACGGCGACAACCGCGTCGTGATCGGCGAGGCGTAATCAGGCCTGGCCCTGGAATGGCACACCAGGCAACCGCTCAACATTTCAGAAGAGTCGTCTTGAAGGCATATCGAAGGAATATCGGAGGAATAGCGCATGCAACAGGTCGATGATGAACATTGCCCGGGATTGAACCCGACCATGGACGGCGAGCACCGCGTCCAGCTTGGCCTGATCAACGCCTTGTGTGATGCCGTCGAGGCGCACGCCGACAACGGGGAAATCGGTCACATCCTGGAAACCCTGGTGGATTACAGCAAGGCGCATTTCCTGTCGGAAGAATTACTGATGCGAATCGACAGTTACTATGGCTTCGACGAGCATGTCGAGGACCACGCTGAAATACTGGACACCCTCGCCGCGATCGCCGACACCTATCAGGTCGACCAGACCGAACTGATACCGCAGCAGGCACGAAAGCTGTTGGCTTTTCTGATCCGCCACATCGAAACGCGTGATGCGCACTATGCGAGTGCGCCTCGCCTCTGACGAGGATCATCGCAGTCAAAACACTCCGGCAGAGGCCTGTGGAAACTGCCTGGCCCTGCGCTTCGAAAGGTTTTGCCAGCGAAAGCCGAGGCCATACCCCTCGTTCCACTTCTGCGCCGTACATGAACGAAAACCAGGGCGCGAACGTTCGGGCTGGAAAGACGTGTGGAACCAAAATTTCAGTGCTGGCTGGACTTCTTATAGTAGGCGAAGACGGCCTTCAGATGCTCCAGTTCGCGAGGCGACAGATCCACGAATTCGATGCCACAGAGCAGACGTCCGTCGTGTCGTCGTTGCCACTTTATTTGTCCCTGCAGGGTCACTGGTTTCTGACTTCGATAGTGCTCGAGGCTCGATTGCGGAAGATAAAGCGAGACGCCCACGCGAGCATGTTCCGGCAGGGCGCGATTCAATACCAGACGCGCTCCGACAAGGCTGAGATCCTGGGTCAGACAGTCCTGACTGGCGCCATCCGCGGTCTCCAGCCTGACCAGCAGCGCACGTTCCAGGCGTGGATAGCGCCGTTTCTCCTGCGCTCCCTGACTCGCGATGCTGGTATCGTGCCGGAAGCTGAAACCGGCCATGAGATCGTTCAGGCCGCAAGAGACCTTGTGCAAATCGACACCGATCACCGCGGTTGCCTCGACCTTGGTCGAACTCTCACTGAGCGTGGCGAAGAGACTGTTCAACGACGCTTCGAGCTGTTCGAGCTGGGTCATTTGCCTCCGGCTGTCCGCGGCAATCGCATCGTTGTTGCGTGCCGCGTCCGACACGCCCTGTGCCATGAAGCTCATCGCCTGCGCCGTCTCTTCCGCCACCCCCTGGCTGCCCCTGACCCGATCGACCACGGCCGCCATGGCTTCGCGCAGATACTTTACCCGGCTGGTAATGGCTGCGACGATGTCACCGACCTGTAGCGACGACGAGGTCGTACGTTCAGCCAGTTTGCGCACCTCGTCGGCCACGACTGCGAAACCGCGGCCCTGTTCGCCGGCGCGCGCGGCCTCGATCGCCGCATTCAGTGCCAGGAGGTTGGTCTGTTCGGCGATTTCCCGGATCGTGTCGATGATGTGCGTGATCCGCTCTGCGGCCTTGGTCAGTTCGCTGACCTCGCCTGACGCGCGCGTGACTTCGTTGGTGGCGCTTGCCAGTTCGGCCATGTTCCTTTCCACCGTGACGACGCCATCCTGTGCTGCCTGCTCGACCTCGCGCGTCTTCTCGGCCGCCTCTTCAGCGCGTGATTTGACCTCGCGTGCAATGGCGGTCAGCGCATCTGTCGCTGTCGTCACTTCGGCCGAACGTGTTTCTTCCTGCCGAGTCACTTCGGCGATACTCCGCGAAATGGTCGAGATCTGGAAAGCAGACTGTCCCATCTGCTTGCCGCTCTCTTCGATGTTGACCAGGATGCGCGACAGTTTTCCGTGCATCGTTTGCATTGCCGCCATCAGGCTCGTCTGATCGCCCCCAGCCACATCGATGTCGTGCGAAAGATCACCGTCTGCAATCTGCCGCGCAATCTGTACCGCCTGCTCCGGTTCGCCACCGATCTGGCGCAGAATCTGGCGGATCAGGCGCATGCCGATCAACGCAGTCAGTACCAGAGCCAGCAGCGTCAAACCGAGTGTGATCATCATGCTCAGCCGGGCCTCGAACAGCCGCGCCGCGGCCAGACCAACCAGATCGCCGGCAAGAGCGTCCTCGACTGCTTTCAGCAGATTGATGCGCTCGGTTGCCTTTGCAAACCACATCCGGGCGTCCATTCCGAGCGCCGGGCTGAGCATGTTGTCGATGGCACCCTGCTTGATTCTGGCCACTTCGTCGACGGCCGCACCCGCTACCCTGTTCGAGAAATCAGTGGCCTGTTGCGGCGTTGCATAAAGACGGAAGACGGAAAACCAGGTCTGTTGGGCGGATGAGATCGACAGAAAACGGACCAACATCTCGGGCGAAAACTTGTCCGACCCGAAGACATTTGAAAGCGTTGCGCGCTCGATGCCCGCATACTCCTTGCCTTGCAACAAGGCGTTGTAGGCACTGGCCGCACGCGCCACCTGGGAGTCGCTGGATACCGAGGACGCCTGGCCAACCACTGCCAGCAGGCTGGCAATCGTTTTGCTGTAGTACGCAATGGCCTCGGATCCCCCGATCGCCAGAGCCGATACGGCGTTGCGCCTTGCCGGCAGGTCGGCGAGTTGCTTGCCGATGTCGGCGAGATCGCTCTGCAACTTCTCACCGTATCTCGCGGCGGAAAAACCGGTTAGTTGCTTGTCCAGCAGCGCCTGTTGCTTATCCACTTCGGCGCGCTGTGCTGGAAGATCGTTGCCGAAGTTGGCACCCTTGCTGCCGATGAAGCCGGCGCTCATTCCCCGCTCTTTCTGCATTTCATGAACCAGGCCGCCGATCGCAGCAGAAATCCTGGCCACTTCCTGGAGATCCCTCATTTCCTGTGCCTGACGTATCTTCTCGGCTGTTGTGAACACCGAGAAGACGAGGAGAAAGAGCGTTGGAACAAAGGTCAGTGCGAGCAGTTTATACTTGAAGCGCATCGGTCCTGCTTTCTGAGAATGGCAATTCAGAGATGCCAGAGGAGCGTTGAGGGAACGGGTGTTCGGTGCGCCGTGCCACCCGGTCAGCCCCTGGGCGAGAGGGCAGAATCGACGCAAGTATAGTTTCGGGCATCAATCGTCGTCAATTCGGGGGAGAGTCGAGATATGGCACGGCAGAGCGCCACATGGTTGGCTCCGTTATCCCGAAATGAGGTTAGGTCTTAGCTGGCCAGGCGAGTCGCTTGAGCACCATCTCGCGCGGGAAAAGGGCGACCACGGCATCGACCGACGGCGTCTGCTCCAAGCCGGTCAGCAGCACGCGCAGCGGCATCGCCAGCTTGGGCATCTTCAGCCCGTGCCTGGCCACGCTCGCCTTGATCAAGGCGCTAATTGCAGCGGCTTCCCAGGCAACCGCCGGCAGGTGATCGATGAAATCCGCCAGCGCTGGCAGCGTTTCGGGGGTGAGGTACTTAGCCAGCAGCTCTGCTTTCGGATGCAGTTCGATGTAGAACACTTCCGCAAGGTCGGCAAGTTCGTTGAGGTTGGCGGCACGCTCCTTGTACAGATCGATGATCGCCGCGAGTGACGGCGCGGCGGCAACCGTGACGCCGCGCGCCTGCAGCCGTGACTGCACCAGATCTGCCAGTCGCGCTGTTTCGGTGCGCTTCAAGTAGTGCGCATTGAGCCAGTTCAGCTTCTCGGTGTTGAACTGTGCTGCCGACGGGGTGATATGGTCGAGGTCGAACCACTCGCAGAACTGCGGCATCGAGAAAATCTCGTCATCGCCATGCGACCAGCCGAGGCGCGCGAGATAGTTGAGCACCGCTTCCGGCAGATAGCCTTCGTCATCGTACTGCATGACGCTGACCGCACCATGCCGCTTCGACAGTTTCTGGCCATCATCGCCAAGAATCATCGACAGGTGCGCATAGCGCGGCAATTGCGCGCCCAGCGCCCGCAGGATGTTGATCTGACGTGGGGTGTTGTTGACGTGGTCGTCACCGCGGATGACGTGCGTGATGCCCATCTCCCAGTCATCGACGACGACGCAGAAGTTGTAGGTCGGCGTGCCATCGGCGCGCGCAATGACCAGGTCG
>NZ_JDST02000100.1:0-1553 GCF_000584975.1 Candidatus Accumulibacter cognatus
CTAGCAGCCTGTCGGCCTTTGGGCCCGCTCGCCGCCAAATATGCTAAAATGATATGGATTAGCGCAACCGGGGTTCGGCATGTCCCAATTCATTGTCACCGACCGCAAGACAGACTACCTGCTGCCCCCGTCAGTTGACGATTGGCTGAGCCAAGATCACTTGGCCCGGTTCATCGTGGAGGTGGTGGACCAACTCGACCTGTCGAACCTGACCCGGCAGTACGCTGGGCGCGGATCGAAGGCGTACCATCCGGCGACCCTGCTGTCGATTATGGTCTATGGCTACAGCACGGGAATCTTCTCGAGCCGCAAGCTGGAGCGGGCGACCTACGACTCGGTGGCGTTTCGCTACATTGCGGCGGGCAGCCATCCGGATCACGACAGCTTGGCGACGTTCCGGAGGCGTTTTCTTGACGAACTGAGCGACCTGTTTGTACAGGTCCTGGAGATGGCCAAGGAAATGAAGCTGCTGAAGCTGGGGACCGTTTGTCTTGATGGGACGAAGATCGAAGCGAACGCTTCGAGGCACAGCGCGCTCTCGCATGGACACCTCGAAAAGCTGGAAGCGCAGCTCAAGGCCGAGGTACAGGAGCTCTTCGCCCTGGCGGAGCAGGCCGACCAGGCGGACGTTCCGGACGGGGTGAGCCTCCCCGAAGAAATCAAGCGTCGCGAAGACCGGCTAGCGGCGATGGCGGCGGCCAAGGGGAAGATTGCTGCTCGGGCCGAGGAGCGCTATCAGCGAGAGAAAGCCGAGTACGACGAGAAGATGGCCCGGCGTAAGGCCAAGGAAGAAGTCACGGGCAAGAAAACCGGCGGCAGGCCGCCGAAGGCGCCCAAGCCGGGAGCGCGGGACAGCGACCAGATCAACCTGACCGACGAAGAATCGCGGATCATGCCGGTGGCCGGTGGCGGCTTCGAACAGGCGTACAACGCGCAGGCTGGGGTTGATGCAGCGACGATGCTGGTCGTGGCGGTCGGCGTAACGCAAGCCCCCAATGACAAGGAGCAGGTCGAGCCGATGCTGGCGACGCTCAAGGCACAAGCCGAGGTTCTGGGGACTGTCGAAACGCTGATCGCCGACAGCGGCTTCTGCAGCGAGAAGAACGTCAACGCGTGCGCGGCGGCCGGCATTGATCCGGTGATCGCGCCGGCTCGCGACGAGCACCACCCGGACTGGCGGGAGCGACACAGCGAACCGGCAGCGCTGCCGGAGAACGCGACCCCCGTACAAGCCCTGTCGCATCGCTTGAAGACCCAAGCGGGGCGCGCCCTCTATGCCTTGCGCAAGCAAACCGTCGAGCCGGTCTTCGGCATCATCAAATCGGTCATGGGTTTTCGCCGGTTCTCGCTGCGGGGCTTGAAAAAGGTCACCGGAGAGTGGACGCTGGTTTGCTTGGCGTGGAACTTGAAGCGTATGGCCAAGTTGCGCCCACAGTAGGGAAAAACGGCAGAAAAACCTTGCGATAGGACTGAAAACCAACCCAATCCAGCACTTTCATTCCGTATCGTGAAGCTTGGCGGGGCTTCAGACGTCAAGTCCGACAAGCTGCTAG
>NZ_JDST02000101.1:0-33188 GCF_000584975.1 Candidatus Accumulibacter cognatus
CGCGTGTGTCTAAACTTCAGCTTCAAAAGTGATGGCAAGTCCGTCTTGCTTGCCCGACCGACCGTCAATGCGATACCCCTTCGCCATGCAGGACCTTGGCGAAAGTCATCCATAGTATCCGGATATCGAGCCATAACGATTGGCGTTGCAGATACTCGCTATCGAGCTCGACCTTTTGGGCAATGGGCAGTTCATCGCGACCGTTAACCTGTGCCCAACCGGTCAACCCCGGCAGCAACTCATGCACCCCGCGTTCGCTACGCAGGGTGATCAAATCGTGCTGGTTATACAGGGCTGGGCGTGGCCCGACAAAGCTCATGTCGCCCACAAGAATGCTCCACAACTGAGGCAGTTCGTCGAGGCTGGATTTGCGCAGGAACGAGCCCACTGGTGTCAGGCAAGCCTGTGGATCGGTCAACAGATGGGTCGCCACGGCCGGGGTTCCAACCCGCATGCTGCGGAACTTAGGCATACTGAAAATCCGGTTGCCCCGTCCGACGCGATCGGACCAATAGAGCACGGGTCCGGGCGAGGATAATTTGACCAACAGAGCGACCAGACCAGCAGGGAGCAACAGCAACACCGCCGCCAGACAGGCCAGTAACAAGTCAAAAAGGCGCTTGATTTGAAAACGTTTCATGGGCATTTTAGCCCTGCTGGAAACGGCGTAGCGACGGCGATGGTGCTTGCCTGCGCGCAGGAAGCCACAATGACGCCATCGACACGTCGAATGATGCCTACTACCTATCTACCGTGGTATGGCATACGCCGCAAAGCGTCTTTGCCTTCGGCTAGCCATTGCCGTTATCCAGAAAGCTGCGCAACTTGTCCGAACGTGATGGGTGGCGAAGCTTCCGAAGCGCCTTGGCTTCGATCTGACGAATACGCTCACGAGTCACGTCAAATTGTTTACCGACTTCCTCAAGGGTGTGGTCGGTATTCATTTCGATACCAAAGCGCATGCGCAACACCTTTGCCTCACGCGGAGTCAGGGTGTCCAGCACATCCTTGGTGATGAAGCGCAGGCTCGAGTAGAGGGCAGCCTCGGTCGGTGCGAGCGTCGCATGATCTTCGATGAAATCACCAAGATGTGAGTCGTCGTCGTCGCCGATCGGCGTTTCCATCGAGATCGGCTCCTTGCTAATCTTCAGGATCTTGCGGATCTTCTCTTCCGGCATCTCCATCTTCTTGGCCAGCGTTGCCGGATCGGCTTCAAGGCCGGTTTCCTGCAGAATCTGTCGGGAAATGCGATTCATCTTGTTGATCGTCTCGATCATGTGCACCGGAATGCGGATGGTTCGTGCCTGATCGGCGATTGAGCGAGTGATCGCCTGGCGGATCCACCAGGTTGCATAGGTCGAAAACTTGTAGCCACGTCGATATTCGAATTTGTCTACAGCCTTCATCAGACCAATGTTGCCTTCCTGGATGAGATCGAGAAATTGCAGGCCGCGATTGGTGTACTTCTTGGCAATCGAGATTACCAGTCGCAGATTAGCTTCGGTCATTTCCCGCTTGGCACGGCGCGCCTTGGCCTCACCGGTAGACATCTGCTTGTTGATGTCCTTCAACTCGCGCAACGGAATGCCAATACGGTCCTGCAGAGCAAGCAATTTCCTCTGTTCTTCCTTGATGTTCGGGGCGTTGCGTGAGAGGATCGCGCCATAGGTCTTGCCGGCCGCAGCGATCTCGGCGTCTACCCAGTCAATGTTGAGTTCATTGCCAGGGAAAACCTTGATGAAATGCGCCCGCGGCATGCGCACCGTATCGACACAGATTCGTTGGATCTTACGTTCGCAGGTTCGCGCTTCATCGACCATCGCACGCACCGAGTCGCACAGGCGCTCAATGGTCTTAGAAGTGAAGCGAATACCCATCATCTCTTCCGAGATCTGCTGCTGGAGCTTGAGGTAGGTTTTATCCTGGGAACCTTTCCTGGGCAAGACTCCATGCGCTTGTGCGTAGTACGATCTTATCAGTTCAAGGCGTGCAAGCCCTTCGGTCTTGAGTTTGAGCAGCGAGGCGGCAGCAGCCGCACCCTCAACCGCCTCGCCGCCTTCCTCCTCATCTTCCTCATCGTCCTCAGCCACTTCCTCTACCAGCTCTGCCAGAGAGTTATCAATTTCAGGGTCGATCAGCCCATCGATCAATTCATCGATGCGCATTTCATCGCGTGCAATCTTGTCGGCGCAGCCGAGGATCTCGGCAATCGTTGTCGGACAGGCAGAGATCGCCTGGATCATGTGCTTGAGGCCATCTTCGATACGCTTGGCAATCTCGATTTCGCCCTCACGGGTCAACAACTCGACGGAACCCATTTCGCGCATGTACATGCGCACCGGATCGGTCGTCCTACCGAACTCGGAGTCCACGGTCGACAGCGCTTGTTCAGCCTGCTCTTCGACATCGGCATCATCTGCGCCGGCCGCCGGAGCGGCGTCCGACATCAGCAGCGTTTCGGCATCCGGTGCTTCATCGTAAACCTGGATGCCCATGTCGTTAAAAGTGCTGATGATGCTTTCTATCTGCTCCGCATCAACCACATCGTCAGGCAGGTGGTCATTGATTTCGGCGTAAGTCAGAAAGCCTCGCTCCTTGCCGAGTTTGATCAGCGTCTTAAGACGCATCTTGCGCGTCTCGTCGTCAACCGGTACCGGTTGGTTCCCGACCTGCGCCAAAAGGTCTGCCGCTGCCTTGGCTTTTGCCACCTTCGTAGTCACTGCCTTTTCCCTTACCATGCCCATTTCCCAAATAGCGTTAGACTGGAAAAATTTTTGATTGTATCACCCCTCATGCTCCGGCCCCGCCCCGCCCGCTTGCCGTCAACGCCGCCAGGTATTGACGCTTTTCTTCACCCGACAGTCCGCTCACACCAAGCTTCCGAGCCTTCTCCTGCAAGCGCTTGAAGGCTCGTTTGTTCGCGCCTTCAAGCAGCTGCTGGACCGCACCCGTAAATTCAGCGTCAATCTGGTCTTCGGCAAAGGACTCTTGCATAAGTTCAGCCGCGGCTGCACGCAGAACGTCCTCGCATTCGCTGCCTCTAAGTCTTTCGATCAGTGTCGGGTAGGCCAGCCGCTGGGTGCCGGCAGCCGCAATCGTTTCACATAACAGACGTACTGCCATGGCTTCAGTCGAGTTGTCGGGAAGCAGGTCGAGTGGCAGGCATGAGGCCAGTTGCGGTTTCTGGAGCAATAGCCGCAACAATGGCCGCAACAGCGATGGTGCTTGGCGCGGAGCCCTTGCCGGCGCTGGCGGCGTCAACGATCGCAAATCGCACAGCCGCTCAACCTCGGCCTGCGAAAAGCCGCTGGCCTGTGCCAAGCGCTTGACCAATTGCAGACGCAGGAACGAGGACTGCAGACGGCCAAGCAGTGGTTTGGCATCAACGACCAGCCTTACATTGCCTTCTGCAGTGCCCAGCTCGCAGCGCGCCGACAATTCGCTGAGCAGGAAATCGGAGAGCGGTGTTGCCTGTCGGATCAACCGCTGAAAAGCCTCGCCGCCGTGTTTGCGAATAAAACTGTCGGGGTCCTCGCCATCGGGGAGAAAGACAAAGGCAATGCTTTTCTGTTCAGTCAAAGCCTCCAGACTGTTCTCCAGGGCTCGCCACGCTGCCTTTCGTCCGGCAGCATCGCCATCAAAGCAAAAAACGATGCGCTCAGCTTGCCGCAGCAGCTTCTGTACCTGCATGCCCGTGGTGGCTGTACCGAGTGTGGCAACGGCATTGCCCGTTCCATGCTGCGCAAGCGCCACGACATCCAGATAACCCTCGACGACAATCACCGTATCGTGCTCGCGAATCGCCGCGCGTGCTTGCGGCAGTCCGAATACCTCGCGGCCTTTCTCGAACAGGGGCGTCTCAGGGGAGTTCAGATATTTCGGCTCGCCCTGTCCAAGCACGCGGCCGCCGAAAGCGATCACCTCGCCCTTCTGGTTGACAATCGGAAACATCACTCGCTCGCGAAAACGGTCGTAGAGACGCCCTCGTTCATTGCTGATCACCAGGCCCGCCAGTTGCAAGTCAGGACTGCTGTAATCATCGAAAGCAGCGGCGAGGTTCTGCCATCCGTCTGGTGCATAACCAAGACCAAACCGGCGAGCGATTTCACCGCTGACCCCCCGATTCTTGAGGTAGCTGATCGCCGTTTCGGATCGTTTGAGTTGCTCGTAGTAATATTTCGCAGCCCTCGCCATCCTTTCGGCAAGCACCTGCGATTTCGGAGCTTGCGCTGGGGCGTGACTCTGTTCATCGGGAAGAGGCATGCCGGCTCGTCCAGCGAGTTCGTTGATGGCATCAACGAAGCCAAGGCCAGCATGCTCCATAAGAAAGCTGATCGCGTTGCCATGCGCGCCGCAACCAAAGCAGTGGTAGAACTGCTTGCTCGGGCTGACCGTAAAAGAAGGCGACTTTTCACTGTGGAACGGGCAACAAGCAGCAAAGTTGGCACCCGTTTTCTTCAGCGGCAAGTAGCCGTCGATCAGGTCGACCAGGTCGATGCGATACAGCAACTCCTGAATGAAAGTGTCCGGGATCAACTTGGCTCCCTTGAACAGCCACAGTTCCAGAAGCGACAATAGCCGCCCGTCTGCAGACGGGCGGCTATTCAGGCAACGCCAATCCTGGGTCAGTACATCTTGGGCGGCAAGGTCTGGCTGCGCATCCGTTTGTGATGACGTTTGACCGCTGCGGCCAGCTTACGCTTACGTTCGGCGGTGGGCTTTTCGTAGAACTCGCGAGCCCTCAACTCGGTCAGCAAACCGGTTTTCTCGACGGTTCTTTTGAAGCGGCGGATGGCAACTTCGAACGGCTCATTTTCCTTGACGCGAATAGCAGGCATCGATTCTTCCCAAGTTTATAAACACCACAATATAGAGTTTAGCCGCTTATTATAAACGTAGTTGCCACGGAATTCCAGGGTGCTTTTAAAGAATTACGATGTCGATGTCCTGTTTCAGGTTAACTGCCGAAGTTCACAAATTGCGGCATGACCGGTTCACGAAGAGACAGCTTCCCGCACAGCGGCCGCCAGCTTCTCAGCAGCTCGGTAGACCGTCGCCGAGTCCTGGCCCTCGACCATCACGCGCAGCAGCGGTTCAGTCCCCGAAGCACGCAGTAGTACCCGCCCACGGCCATTAAGTTCATTCTCCACCTCGCGCTGCGTCGATCCGATCAGCGGGTGGTCTTTCCAGGGGAATCCCTTGCTCAACGCTACATTGATCAGTTTTTGTGGATAGAGCTTCAGGTTTCCGAGGAGTCGTTGCAGATTACCTCCTTCTTCGCGCAATACAGAAAGCACCTGCAGGGCGGAAACGATGCCATCGCCAGTGGTGTGCCGGTCAAGGCAGAGAATGTGCCCCGAATTCTCACCTCCATAAAGCCAGCCCTTCTGCCGCAGCATGTCCATCACGTATCGGTCACCAACATTGGCACGGACAAAAGGCACCTTGAACTCGGCCAGCGCATGCTCAAGGGCGAGATTACTCATCAGCGTACCCACGACACCGGCGACGTTGCCCTGGCGCAACCGGCCCCGCACCACCGCAAACAGGAGTTGATCACCATCGTAGATATTGCCGACTGCGTCAACCATCATCACCCGGTCTGCGTCTCCGTCAAGAGCAATCCCGAGGTCGGCGCCTTGCGCAACAACAGCGTCACGCAAGGCAGCAGGTGCCGTCGCGCCGACATCCTGGTTGATGTTGAGACCATTCGGCTCGCTGCCGATGCTGGTCACCTCGGCGCCCAACTCGTGGAAGACATGCGGTGCGATGTGGTAAGCCGCGCCGTTTGCGCAATCGACCACGATTTTCAACCCCCGCAGGTCCATCTCAAACGGAAAAGTGCTCTTGCAAAACTCGATATAGCGGCCATCAGCGTCATCGATTCTCCGTGCCCGGCCAAGACCAGCCGAAGGCACACAAGTCAGCGGTTCGTCGAGCGCTGCTTCAATCTCCGACTCCATGTCGTCGGGCAACTTGGTGCCCCCTGCCGAGAAGAATTTTATTCCATTATCATAGTAGGGATTATGGGAAGCGGAAATGACGATGCCCGCCTGCAAGCGCAGGGCCCGCGTGAGGTAAGCGATAGCAGGCGTGGGCATTGGACCAACCAGGCAGACATCGACACCGGCTGCAGAAAACCCGGCTTCCAGAGCGGCTTCCAGCATGTAGCCAGAAATACGCGTATCCTTTCCGATCAGAATCGCCGGGCGCTCTCCCGCTTTCACATGGCTGCGCGCCATGTCGCGAGCGGCGAGCACCCGTCCTGTGGCATGCCCGAGACGCATGACGAAATCCGGCGTGATCGGGATTTCCCCAACACGACCGCGCACGCCGTCAGTCCCAAAATACTTTCTTGTCACGATTTTCTCTCCCTCTGAGCGCAGATGAGTCGACGTCTGTTGAATCATTGCTATTCTACGCAAACACTGGAGAAGCGACTGTCAAGTAAGGCACAACCACTGCACGGATTATTGATTTTCCAGCGCGAGCCAGATGGCCAGGGCGTCGCGTGTCTGCGCGACGTCGTGAACACGCAACAGCCGCGCACCACGCTGCGCGGCCAGCAAAGCGGCGGCGACGCTGGCCGCCAGGCGGTCTTCGACCGTCCGCGAAGTGATGGCGCCGAGCATCGATTTGCGTGATATGCCCGCCAGCACAGGCAGTCCGATCACCGTAAACTCAGCGAAGCGACGCAGCATTTCGAGGTTGTGGTGCAATGCCTTGCCAAAGCCAAACCCCGGATCAAGGACCAGACGATCACTCGCTATCCCGGCAGTTCTTGCCAGATTTACACGGCTCTGAAGGAAATCCCGGACCTCGGTGACGACGTCGGTGTAGACGGGATTCTCCTGCATCGTCAATGGCTCGCCGCGCATGTGCATCAGACAGATCGCACAGTCGCTATCGGCCACCGCAGCAAGCGCGCCGGGCATGCGCAGCGCGTAGATGTCATTGATCATCGAAGCACCGTGCAGCAGTGCTGCGCGCATCACTTCAGGCTTGTAGGTATCGACGGAAATCGGCACCCCACAGCCAGTCAGGGCATCCAGCACCGGCAGCAGGCGTCCAAGTTCAACTTCGACACTCGTCGGCACTGCGCCTGGACGAGACGATTCGGCTCCGATATCGAGCATCTCCGCCCCTTCCCCGATCTGTCGGTGGGCATGCTCGATTGCCTTTGCAGTGTCGCTCGCCAAACCGTCACCGGAGAATGAATCCGCTGTCAGATTGACGATCCCCATCACTAGTGGACGGGCTAGTGAGAGTCTATGATCCCCGCAGCGAAGCAGCATCGGAAAAGTGGCACAAGTGTCAGATCGACCCCCTACCGCAGGCCCTGTGGCCGTGGCTTGTCACTACGCCCACTCAGGCCGGTGCGGTTGCGCTGGGCGCAGCATCTGGCGCATTGTGGTCCGGCTTGTTTGACGACGACGCCTGCGGCTGCTTGGGTGGGCGTGGTGGCTTGCCTTCCATTATGTCGTTGATCTGGTCGGCGTCAATCGTTTCCAGTTCGAGCAATGCCTCAGCCATCGCCTCGACCTTGTCGCGATGCTTATCGAGCAATCGACGTGCCAATGCATACTGCTCGTCAATGATTCGGCGGATTTCCGCGTCGACCTTCTCCATCGTTGCTTCGGACATGTTTTTGTGAGTGGTTACCGAGCGCCCAAGGAAAACTTCACCGTCGTTTTCCCCATAAACCATCGGACCAAGCGCGTCGGACATGCCGTAGCGGGTGACCATGTCACGTGCCATTTGTGTTGCCCGTTCAAAGTCGTTCGAGGCACCAGTGGTCATCTGGTTCATGAACAGCTCTTCAGCGATGCGCCCACCGAACAGAACGGCAATCCGACTCATCAGATAGACGCGGTCGTAAGCGTAGCGATCCTCTTCCGGAAGTTGCATGGTCAAACCGAGCGCACGACCACGAGGGATAATGGTCACCTTATGCACAGGATCGGATTTCGGCATCAGCTTGGCGACCACTGCGTGCCCGGATTCGTGAAAAGCCGTATTGCGCCTCTCGTCCTCGTTCATGACCATGCTGCGACGCTCGGCACCCATCATGATCTTATCCTTGGCCTTTTCGAAGTCTTCCATGTCAACCAGGCGCTTGTTGCCACGTGCTGCGAACAGCGCAGCTTCGTTGACTAGGTTGGCCAGATCAGCCCCGGAAAATCCGGGTGTTCCACGGGCAATGATGTCCGCCTTGACGTCTGGGGACAGCGGCACCTTGCGCATATGCACCACGAGAATCTGTTCGCGCCCACGGATATCGGGAAGAGGGACGACCACCTGCCTGTCGAAACGTCCCGGGCGCATCAGAGCCGGGTCGAGCACGTCGGGACGGTTGGTGGCGGCGATCACGATGACCCCGACACTGGCCTCAAAGCCATCCATCTCGACCAGCATCTGGTTGAGCGTCTGCTCGCGTTCGTCATTGCCGCCTCCAAGTCCAGCGCCACGCTGACGACCCACCGCATCCAGCTCATCGATGAAGATGATGCAGGGCGCATGTTTCTTGGCGTTTTCGAACATGTCGCGAACGCGCGCCGCGCCGACACCTACGAACATCTCGACAAAGTCGGAACCAGAAATCGAGAAGAAAGGCACCTTGGCCTCACCGGCAATCGCTTTGGCGAGCAAAGTCTTGCCGGTACCGGGATTGCCAACCAACAGCACGCCCTTCGGGATACGCCCACCGAGTTTCTGGAATTTCGACGGATCGCGAAGGAAATCGACGAGTTCCGAGACCTCCTCCTTGGCCTCGTCGCAACCGGCCACATCAGCAAAGGTGATGGTATTGGTTGACTCGTCGAGCAGCCGTGCCTTGCTTTTGCCGAACGAGAACGCGCCGCCGCGTCCGCCGCCCTGCATCTGGCGCATGAAGAAAATCCACACACCGATCAAGAGCAACATCGGGAACCAGCTGACGAAGATGCTCATCAGGAACGATTGCTCTTCCTCAGGCTTGGCCTCGATCTTGACCCCATGTTTCAACAGGTCGGAAACCATCCATAGATCCGGTGGCGCGTAGCTGGTCAGTTTGCGGCCGTCAGTCGTCGTTGCCTTGAGCACACGCCCCTCGATGACCACCTTGGCGATCGTTCCCTTCCCCACTTCCTCAATGAACTGTGAATACTCCATCGACGACTGGGTTACCTGACGATTATTGAACTGGTTGAACACTGTCATCAAAACGAGACCGATCACCAGCCAGACTGCCAGATTCTTGAACATGTTATTCAATGCTTCACCTCTTCCACGTTGCCTGGTCCGGGATTTCTCGCGAAACCTTGCCATTCCTCAAGTTCACATTCATTTATACATTCTAAACTGATTCGTGCCCACTGAAGCAAAAGCATATCGATGCACATGCTCACGCTTTTAAGGTCCTGCCCAGCAGATATACTTCCCGACTGCGATCGCGCGATGCGCCCGGCTTACGCACGGATACCAATTCGAAATTTTTTCGCATCTCCAACATGAAATCGGTAAAACCATCACCCTGGAAAAATTTGACCAGGAAAGCGCCGTCTGGTTTCAGCCAGTTGCGAGCAAACTCCAGAGCCAGTTCGGCGAGGTACGTGCCGCGGGCCTGGTCGCAGGCAGGGATGCCAGATATATTAGGCGACATGTCGGAAAGAATAAGCCCGACTTTCTCACCTTCCAGCAGTTTTCCGAGAACATCGAGCACTTCCTGCTCGCGGAAATCACCCTGGACAAAGGTTACACCGCGCAAAGGCACCATCTCCAGCAGATCGACGGCGATGACGTGACCTCGGCCATGCATCCTCTTCGTGGCGACCTGCGACCAGCCGCCTGGGGTCGCCCCCAGGTCAACGACCACGTCTCCAGGGTGGATAAGACGGTCCTTGTCATCAATCTCGACCAGCTTGTAGGCGGCACGCGAGCGGAAGCCTTCAGCCCTCGCCCGCTGCACATAGGCATCGTTTACGTGCTCACGCAGCCAGGCATTGCTCGATCTACTTCGATTCATTCGCCGAAAGCCGTTAAAATGGGGGCTTCAAAAAAGGTATCCTGCATGCTCAACCTCAGTTCTGACGAACGCCGTGCCCTGCGTGCCCGTACGCATTCCCTGCATCCTGTGGTCTCGATCAGCCATAGAGGTCTCTGCGAGTCGGTCGTCAAGGAGATCGATGCCAGTCTCGCCAGTCACGGACTGATCAAGATCCGGGTCTATCACGATGACCGGGAAGTTCGTGAGGACTTCCTCTTGACACTTTGTGAGCAGCTCGACGCAGCGCCAGTCCAGCATATCGGCAAACTGTTAGTGATCTGGCGTCCGACGGCGGAAAAGTCAGCCCAGGCTGCACGTTCCAGACCCGTTGATCGGCGCTCCAGCAAGCGCAGCTACCAGAGCAGTTCGGAGCGCTGATCCTGCTGCAACGCGAGATCGCCGGAGAAGTGCCCTCCCGGACAGTGCGTGTCTCGCAGCGAGTGACCTTATCGGCCACTACGCCCGCCACTGGTCACAAGCAGCAAGCCAAGTAAGCTTTGGACAAGGTAGAGAATACTGGAAACGCCATGCCAGGCGGCGAAGCGGTTCCGCAGCACGCTCTCCATCACTTCGCGCGGCAAGGCGTCGGCTTTGAGCTGCGCCAATAGCGGCTGTAATCCAAACAGACTGACCGCGGTGAGCACGAACATCAATAGCAGCAACCAGAAGCGCCAGCGCCGCATGACCACACTACCACTACGCAGCAACATGAACGACAACAGGTAGATCGCACAAACCAGGCCCACCCAGCCAATCAGTTCGAAGAGCCTGCCAGCGAGCATGCCTGCCGTTTGACGGTCGCCACTCAACGCGACGAACAGCGTCGGAGCCACAACATAGCCAATCGCCCACAGGCCGCCAACCCAGAGGGTCAGCGCTACATCGTACAGAGCATCCGCAAGGCGTCGCATGGTCGCCTATTCGTAGCGGACTTCGATGATTTCGTACTCGCGAACACCACCGGGAGCCTGCACCTCAGCGATGTCGCCGGCAAACTTGCCGATCAGTGCACGGGCGATCGGCGAGTTGATCGAAATCTTGCCCTCCTTGATGTCGGCCTCGTCCTCGCCAACAATCTGATAGCTGACGCCAAGGCCAGTTTCCTGATCCTCGAGATCGAGCGTTGCCCCGAAAACGCAACGCCCGTCGGCGTCGAGTAGCTTCGGGTCGATGATCTGTGCATTGGCGAGTTTGCTCTCGATTTCCTTGATGCGACCTTCGACGAATCCCTGCCGTTCCTTGGCGGCATCGTACTCGGCATTCTCCGAGAGATCACCGTGCGAACGCGCCTCTGCAATCGCTGCGATGGCGCGTGGTCGTTCGACGGTTTTCAGATTATGCAGTTCTGCGCGAAGTTTCTCGGCACCATTGACGGTCACAGGTATTTTGCTCATCTCATTCACTGCCAAACCGCCGACTCCCACCCGATCGGTGGATTCGACGGTTCCATGGGTTAACTAATTCAGTTGTGCGTGCAAATCCTGGATCGGATAGACGACCAGTTCGCCACGATTCCTGATCCCATCCGCGGCCGCTTCGGCACCCCAGATCGTCGTGTAGATCGTCACCCGTGCCGCCAGGCCAGAGGTACGGATCGAGCGAGAATCGCTAATGGCCTTGCGCTTTTCGTCCACGGTATTGATGATCAGGACAATCTCGTGGTTCTTGATCATGTCGACCACATGTGGACGCCCTTCGGTCACCTTGTTCACTGCTGTGACGGCAATTCCCGCAGCTGCAATTGCTGCTGCCGTACCGCGCGTGGCAATCAGCGTGAACCCCGCCGCCTGCAGTTCGCGAGCAATATTCACCGCCTTCGGCTTGTCCGACTCCTTGACGCTGATGAACACCTGTCCCGAATTCGGGAGGCGAACGTTGGCCGCCAACTGGCTCTTGACAAAGGCTTCGGAAAAGCTGAGTCCAACTCCCATCACCTCACCAGTCGACTTCATTTCGGGGCCAAGAATGGTATCGACGCCGCGGAACTTGGCGAAGGGAAAAACGGCTTCCTTGACCGAGAAATAATTCGGGACGATTTCCTGGGAGAGTCCCTGGCTGGCAAGCGACTGCCCGACCATGCAACGGGCAGCGATCTTCGCGAGCTGTAGCCCAGTGGCCTTGGAAACAAAAGGGACCGTACGCGATGCTCGGGGGTTGACTTCAAGGACAAAAACCCTCCCCTTCTGGATCGCGAACTGGACGTTCATCAGACCGCAGACCTTCAGTCCCAGGGCCATCAGCCGCGTCTGCCGGCGCAGCTCGTCCTGCAACTCGGCGGACAACGAATACGGTGGCAGCGAACACGCCGAATCACCGGAATGCACGCCGGCCTGTTCAATATGCTCCATCACCCCTCCGATGAGGACCTCCTGGCCATCGCAAAGGGCATCGACGTCCACCTCGCAGGCATCGTTCAGGAAACGGTCGAGCAATACCGGTGAATCATTGGAAACCTTGACCGCTTCACGCATGTACCGTTCAAGGTCGCGCTCCTCATGGACGATTTCCATCGCCCGGCCACCAAGCACATACGACGGACGAACCACCAAGGGATAGCCAATCTCGGCTGCCAGGCGCAACGCCTCGGGCTCGGTGCGGGCAGTACGGTTGGCCGGTTGTCTAAGGCCAAGATCCTGAAGCAGCTTCTGAAACCGCTCGCGATCCTCGGCGGCGTCGATCATGTCCGGGCTGGTACCGATGATCGGTACACCGTTGGCCTCAAGATCACGCGCCAGCTTGAGCGGAGTCTGTCCGCCATACTGGACGATAACCCCTAGCGGTTTTTCCACGGCAACGATTTCCAGGACGTCCTCAAGCGTCAGTGGCTCGAAATAGAGGCGGTCGGAAGTATCATAGTCCGTGGATACCGTTTCCGGATTGCAGTTGACCATGATCGTCTCGTAACCGTCGGCACGCAGCGCGAGCGCCGCATGCACGCAGCAATAGTCGAACTCGATCCCCTGCCCGATGCGATTCGGACCGCCCCCAAGAACCATGATTTTTTTCCGGTCGCTGGGTTTCGCCTCACACTCATCCTCATAGGTCGAGTAAAGGTAAGCGGTATCGGTGGCAAACTCGGCTGCACATGTATCGACACGCTTGAAGACCGGACGAATTTGCAGGGCATGGCGGAGCTCACGAACAGCCGTCTGCGTCGTCCGCATCAGGGTCGCCAACCTTTTGTCGGAAAAGCCGGCACGTTTGAGACACCACAATTCGTCGCGTGACAGAGAGGCGAGTGGCCTGCCGCGGATACGTTCGGCCTTCCTGTAAAGATCCTCGATCTGCGCCAGAAACCACGGATCAATTGCTGTCAGCCGATGAATCTCGTTCAGGTTCAGACCAATTCGGAAGGCGTCGGCAACGTACCAGAGACGCTCCGGGCGCGCCTCGCTGAGCGCCATCTCGATTTCCTCGCGGTCGACGCTGTGTTCATCGAAGCCATCGACGCCGATCTCGAGGCCGCGCAAGGCCTTTTGCAACGATTCCTGAAAAGTTCGCCCGATGGCCATGACCTCACCCACCGACTTCATCTGCGTGGTCAGCCGCGAGTCGGCATCGGGGAATTTCTCGAAGGCGAAACGAGGCACCTTGGTGACCACATAGTCGATCGACGGCTCGAAAGAGGCCGGGGTCTTGCCACCAGTAATGTCATTGGCCAGTTCATCGAGCGTATGACCTACCGCCAACTTTGCCGCCACCTTGGCAATCGGGAAACCGGTGGCCTTTGACGCCAGGGCCGAAGAACGCGAAACACGCGGGTTCATCTCGATGACGATCATCCTCCCGGTCTGAGGACAGATCGCAAACTGGACATTCGAGCCGCCGGTATCGACACCGACCTCGCGCAACACCGCGATCGAGGCGTTGCGCATGATCTGGTATTCTTTGTCGGTCAGCGTCTGCGCCGGTGCCACGGTAATCGAGTCGCCGGTGTGCACTCCCATCGGGTCGAGGTTCTCGATCGCACAGACGATTATGCAGTTGTCTTTGCGATCGCGCACCACTTCCATCTCGAACTCTTTCCAGCCGATCAGTGACTCTTCGATCAGCAACTCGCTGGTCGGGCTGGCTTCAAGTCCGCGTTTGCAGATTTCGACGAATTCTTCCTGGTTGTAGGCAATGCCGCCACCCGAACCCCCCATGGTGAACGATGGCCGGATGATTGCCGGATAGCCGATCATCGCCTGTACCTGCAGCGCTTCCTCCAACGAGTGCGCCATCGCCGAACGAGCCGATCCGAGACCGATGCGGGTCATCGCCGCCTTGAACTTCTCGCGGTCCTCGGCCTTGTCGATGGCTTCCCTGGTGGCCCCAATCATCTCGACGCCAAAACGCTCGAGAACACCATGCCTGGCCAGATCAAGGGCACAATTCAGCGCTGTTTGTCCACCCATGGTCGGCAGCAGCGCATCAGGTCGCTCCTTGGTGATGATCTTTTCGACGACTCTCCAGTTAATCGGCTCGATATACGTGACATCCGCCATTTCCGGGTCGGTCATGATCGTGGCTGGATTGGAGTTCACCAGGATCACCCGGTAGCCTTCCTCGCGCAGTGCCTTGCAGGCTTGCGCCCCTGAGTAATCAAATTCGCAGGCCTGTCCGATGACGATCGGACCGGCGCCGATGATCAGAATGCTCTTGAGGTCAGTGCGTTTGGGCATGTTTCGCCTTTTCGTCTTGCATCATCTTGACAAAGCGGTCGAACAGATAAGCGATGTCGTGCGGCCCAGGACTGGCCTCCGGGTGACCCTGAAAGGAAAAAGCCGGCAGGTCGCTACGCGCCAAACCCTGCAGTGATCCGTCGAACAGCGACATGTGCGTTGCCAGCAGGTTTGCCGGCAGGGTATCGGCGTCCACCGCAAAGCCGTGGTTCTGACTGGTAATCAGGACCTGCCCAGTCTGGAGGTCCTTGACCGGGTGGTTGGCGCCGTGATGGCCAAACTTCATTTTCATCGTCCTGGCGCCCGAGGCAAGCGCCAGCAACTGGTGACCCAGGCAGATCCCGAACATCGGTACGCCTCTGGCAAGGATTTCGCGGATCGCCGTGATTGCGTAATCACAAGGCTCTGGGTCGCCAGGTCCGTTCGAAAGGAACACGCCGTTCGGCTTCAGCTTGAGGACTTCTGCCGCAGTGGTCTGCGCTGGCACCACTGTCACCCGGCAGCCACGCGCGGCCAACAAACGCAGAATGTTGTGTTTGACGCCAAAATCGTAGGCAACGACGTGCCACAGCGGCGCCGGCGCAGCGACATAGCCGCCCAAGCGCCATGGCCCACCGGCCCAATCGTAGGACGACTGAACGCTGACCACCCTGGCAAGGTCCATCCCGGCGAGACCGGGGAAGGCCACTGCTTCGGCACGCGCGCGCCGGTCATCGACCTCGACAGCCATGATGCAGCCCGCCTGCGCGCCCTTTTCCCGCAGCAAGCGTGTCAGCTTGCGCGTGTCGATCCCGGCAATCGCAACGATGCCATGTTTCTGCAGATACTCTGGCAGCGTCTCCTGCAGGCGCCAATTCGCTGCCCGAACCGGCAGGTCACGAATCACCAGCCCTGCGGCATGGTTGCCGGGCGATTCGAAATCCTCGGCATTACAACCAACGTTGCCGATATGCGGATAGGTCAGGGTGACGATCTGGCGACAGTACGAGGGATCGGTCAGGATTTCCTGATAGCCAGTCATCGCCGTATTGAATACGACTTCGCCGCTGGTACAGCCTCCGGCGCCGATCGCCAGGCCGCGGAAAATCGTGCCGTCGGCCAGTGCGAGAATCGCGGGCGGAAGAGAGGGTAACAAGGACACGAAAGACTCCTGTGGTGGCTGCGGTGGAGTTTGCTGCCAGCCCAAGCTGTAGATACGCAAAAGCGGGACGGGCACACAGCCCTCCCGCTCGGTTCTTTGCAAGCCGCAGGATTGTACCGGAAAGAGCCCCCCTGTTGGGCAATTCGAAGCTGGCCGCCCAGGGTAAATTTGTTCACTTCGAGAGATGAGGGTTACAGGAGACGAAAGACCCCTTTGGTGACTGAGGTGGAGTGTGCCGCCAGAGCACGCAATAACGGAACGAGCACAGCCTTGGTTCTTTGCAAGCCGCAGGGTTATACTGGAAAAAATCCATTTTGTTAGGTAATTCAAAGCCGGTCGCGGCAAAGCCCAGCCGTCCTCGACGCCACACTGCAAGAGCCTGCCGCCAGCGCAGCCAGTGCTTGTCAGAAGTGCGGCACAGTGCTTTAATCATCGCATGACCATTGATCAGAAGGAATCCGGAAATGCCAGATACTCGCTTCAAGCCTTTGCCCTGGACCCGGCTCAAGAGAGGCGTCCCCTGTTACCTCCCGAGAATGGCAAAAACGGCCGCTCCGGTTGATGCCAATTATCCGGCGCTGCGAGTCATGACCGATTTTCAGCAAATGACGCCGATCACGATTGCGCGCGATGCCTCGCTTGACGATGCCAACAGAATCATGGCGCTGTGCCATGTGCATTATCTGCTGGTGGCCGACGGGCAGCGGCAGTTGCAGGGGATCGTCACCGAAGCCGGGACCAAGGGCCACCGGCCGCTGGCCGTGGCCCATACGCTGGGCGTCCGTCCCGGCGAACTGGTAGTCGGGGATGTGATGATCAAACAACACGATGATGTCGAAGTGATGCATCTCAGAGATGTGCACACGGCCAGAGTTGGCAACGTCGTGGCGACCCTGAAGGAATTGGGAACACCTTATTGTCTGGTCGTAGACCACGATGAAGAAGACAATCACATCCTCTGTGGCATCTTTTCCCTGTCCAAGATCGAACGTGAGATGGGACTTGCGCAGTCAACAGAAATCGCACAGACCTTCTCGCAGGTCGTGAGTTCGCTCGGCCATTGAACAGAGCCCCGCCTGCTCTCGACCCGCTGCCGAGAGGTTTATCAGAAAGCAACCAGTTCATGGGCAGCCGTAACGACACACCTGAAATCTCATTCGACGACCCAGGGCGGCATGGTATGGCACAGCGTGTCACCTGGATCAGTGTGGTAGTGAATATTTTCCTGACCGGCGCGCAGGTTGTCGCCGGCATCATGGCACATTCCCAAGGTTTGATTGCCGACGGCCTGCATTCGCTATCCGATCTGGTCTGTGATTTCCTGGTGCTCTTCGCCGCTCACCACAGCAAGGATCCTGCCGACGAACGCCATCCCTATGGCCATGCCCGCATTGAAACGGCGGCATCGTTTGCACTTGGCGCGATTCTGGCAGTCACTGGCGCCGGCATCATCTGGGGCGCCGGGGTGAAACTGCAAAACCTCGACAACCTGCCGCCAGTCCAGCAACTGGCGTTATGGACGGCAATCCTTGCACTGGTGGCGAAGGAGGGTCTGTTCCGCTACATGCTGCATGTCGGTGAGCGCCTGCGCTCGCCGATGCTGATCGCCAACGCTTGGCATGCCCGCTCCGACGCCGCTTCGTCACTGGTGGTGGCCTTGGGAATCGTCGGCAATCTGATAGGCTACAATTTTGCCGACTCGGTGGCCGCAGTGATCGTCGGCTTCATGATCGTCCGGATGGGCGTGGTGTTCGCCTGGGATGCCGTCCTGGAACTGATCGACACCGGCCTGTCGGTCGAGGAAGTTGACAGCATCCGTCAAGTGATCATTGACACTCCCGGGGTCAGGAATCTCCACGAACTGCGAACCCGTCGCATGGCGCATCGCTCACTAGTCGATGCACATGTCTGTGTCGATGCACGCATCAGTGTTTCGGAAGGGCACCGTATAGCCGAAATGACCCGCAAGCGCATCCTCGACAGCCACCCTTCAGTTTCAGATGTTCTCGTTCATGTCGACGTCGAGGACGATCTGGATCATGACAGCCAACTCCAGAGTATGCCCGACCGCAGCGAACTGATGACGGAGCTGGCCCCCCTCCTCAGCGATCTTCCGGAACCCCGGCGAGTCATCCTGCACTATCTCAATGGCCGTATTGAAGCCGAGTTACTCCTGCCTCGCCAGTCCCTTGGCGACCTTACCGCGGTCAACAAGGCTGAGCGCGAAATCGCCAGGCAGCTGGCGGAGTACCCGCTGATCAGTTCTCTTTCGATCAACTACGGTCGGCAGATTTTTCCCGTTAAAGGTCACTGAATACCGTTATTCTGCAAGCGTCGGTTTTCCGTGTCTCCGCCGATCGTGCATGCGCTATCTGCCCTGGGCCTGAACTTGCGAGAGCTTCTGTTCGATCCTGGCCAGCGGCACGGCTCCGGGAATCCGCTCTCCGTCCGCGAAGAAAACCGTCGGCGTACCGTTGATCGCCAACTTGCGGCCGGTCTCGATGGTTTTCCTGACCGCGGTGGTATCGCAATCCCCTTTGCCTGTGGGAGCCTTGCCGTCGACCATCCAGTCATTCCAGGCCTTGGCCTTGTCAGCGGCACACCAGATTTGGTTGGATTTCTCCAGTGAATCCGGCGATAGGATCGGATAAAGGAAGGTGTAAATCGTCACGTTGTCGAGCTTGACGATGTCCTTGGCCAATTTCTTGCAGTAGCCGCAATTCGGGTCCTCGAAGGTGGCGAAAACACGTTTGCCATCACCACGCACCTGCTTCACCGCCAGCGTCAACGGCAAGTCAGAAAACTTGATTGCGGTCAGCTTCTGCATCCGCTCGTCGGTCACGTTTTTCATCGTCTGGGCATCGATCAGAGCCCCCAGGAGCAGCACTGAAACCTTCTCGTCGGTGTAGACGATCTGGCCATCGACGTAGACTTCGTAGAGACCCAGGTATGGGGTCTTGGTCACGCTGCTAACCGCACGTTCCAGTTTACCTTCTACCGCTTTCTTGACGCTGGCTTCGTCCGCTGGGGCAGACTGTTTAGTTACCTCTTTTTTAGGGCTCGCTGTCGTTGCTTTTTTAACGCCGGCTTCGCCCGCGAGAGCAGACAGACTGAGAACTGAGGCGAGTGCAAACGGTACGAATCGTGTATACATCGGTAATTTCTCCGGATAAGAGGGAGGCATCAGAAAGCGCCAATGGCGTAGCGCACAAGTAGATTTTTTAGGACTGGCAAAGCATTGGTCAGGTTCATTCCGAAATTGCGCAACGGCTTGAGTCCGGGAAAGGTTTGCCGGAAGAGCTGGTGCAGGGCATGCGTAACGGTTTGCATGACCAGTGTTTCCTCGCGCCTCTGTCGTTGATAGCGAGCCAGCAGGCGCTCGCTACCGATATCCTGCCAGTCCGGCGTGGCTACCAGCAGACCGGCTAGCGCCTTCGCATCCTGGTAGCCGAGGTTGATACCGTGCCCGGAAAGCGGGTGAATGCCATGTGCCGCGTCACCAAGCAGCGCCAGCCGCGGGGCAACGATCTGTGGCACCTTCATCAGGCGTAATGGAAAGGCTGACGCAGGAGTCAGCAACTGGAAAGCGCCCAGTTCGTCATTGCCGGCGGCGGCAACCCGACTGCATAGTTCCTCGGCTGGTAGTGCCAGCATAGCCCGCGCGTTTTCATCAGGCGTAGACCAGACGATGGAGAGACGATGGCCCGCCATCGGTAGCCAGGCCAGCACCCCGTCTTGGCGGAACCATTGGCGTGCAATGCCATGATGCGGACGCTGACACTCGAAATTGGCGACCAGTCCCATCTCGCCGTAGGGCGTATTGATCGCCCGCAAGCCCAGAACTTCACGGACCCAGGAATCTCGTCCATCCGCGCCGACGAGCAGCCTGGCAGACAGCAACCGACCGTCGCCAAGGGTCAGCTGAGCGGCCCCAGAACCCATTTCCAGGACTTTCGGTAAGGCCGGGCAAAGCAGGGTAAGATTGCCCTGACGTTTGATACTTTCCCAAAGTTCACAAGCCATCCGCGATGATTCGAGAATCCAGCCGAGTTCTGGTACGCCAGCCTCGTAAGCCGAGAAATCGAGTTCTGCATTCCTATCGCCAAAGATTTTCATTGCTGAAATTGGCGCCATGCGCTCTGCTGGAAGGTGCTTCCAGACACCGATTGCCCGCAGGAAGTCCGCATTGGCCGGGGAAATCGCGTAGACACGCATATCCCAGCCCGCTGCAGGCAGCGGCGGGTGCTGCTCAACCAGGGCAACCCTGAGGCGCGTGTCACGCAGTGCACAGGCCAAAGAAAGACCGGCGAGGCCGCCACCAACGATAAGGACGTCGAAATCCGTGACTTGCATGCGGTAAAACCCAGGTAATTGAAAAATGGTTCTGTGCACGATCGGGAATTTACAAGCGTGGCCAAGGATGCTAGAAGTTCACATCATGAACTCATCCACCACCTCTACTGGTCACGGCTATTTTCCAGCGATCGTTTGTGTCGAGTGTGATTCACCCATAGATGCCCTGATTGCTTTATGCATACCACGCCACGAGGCGATGGATCTGGTTGCCGCTTCCTGGAAGGAAAGCGATTCGCCTTGTCTGGTTGCCACCCTTGACGGTGGTCGCCCGGTCGTCGTGTTGCGCACGCCGGAAGGTCGCTGGGCAGCCTGCCATGCGTTCTTGAATGATCTCTACGCCACGCATCAGGAGGCCGATAGGCGCCTGGCCAGACTGCTCAAGCGCCACCGCAATGGTTACGTGGCTTGCCTTCGGTTGATGAACTCGCCCGCAGATCACTGGCCGGGCCTGGCTCACCTTGACTTGCCGTCGTAGCTAATCAGCCTGACGAAGTACCGCCAGGAGCTAAGGCAAGGGCAGCCACTGCGATTACGGCTTTTATCGAGAGTGTACTCCTTGAAGGTGGGGAAGTCCGGTGATTAAGCCATTGCTACAAGTCGTCGTCCAGGAGCGCCTGCTGCTGGCGGTTAATGAAATCTCCCATGCTGTCGATGCCGCGAAGCTGAAGAATACTATTGCGTACCGCAGCCTCGAGAAGAACCGCAATGTTTCTCCCGGCAGCAACCGGAATGACCACTTTACGTACGGGCACGCCAAGAATTTCCTGGTTTTGCGCGTCCAGAGGCAGACGCGGACCATCCGAACCACTGATCTGCTTTTGCAAATGGGCGATCAGCTTCAGTTTCATCTTCCGGCGTGAAGCAGTTTCCCCGAAGATGGTGCGAATGTTGAGGAGGCCGAGTCCACGTACTTCAAGATAGTCCCGCAGCATGCTCGGACAGCGTCCTTCAATCGTGGTCGGTGCGATACAGGCCAGCTCGACGACATCATCGGCAACCAGACCATGGCCGCGCGAGATCAGTTCCAGAGCAAGTTCGCTCTTGCCGACTCCAGAATCGCCGGTAATCAGAACACCCATGCCGAAAACATCCATCAGCACGCCGTGCACTGATGTCGAACCAGCCAGCCGACGGGAAAGATAGAGGCGCAACAGTTCGATTACTGCCGAGCAGGGTTTCGGACTAACAAACAGGGGCGTCTGCGTAGCCTCGCAGGCATCATGAATCGCCGGCAGAATTTCAAGGTCGTCAGCAATGATCAGCGCCGGAGGCCTGGCAGCCATCAGTTCCTTCACCTGCGAACGCAGACGCTCCGGAGTCACGCGGTAGCCCCAGGCTTGTTCGGCACGACCGATCACTTGTAGTCGCTCCGGATGAATCAGATTGAGGTGGCCAACAACGTCAGCGCCAAAATAGCCCTGTTCCTTGAGTTCGATCGATCGGTCAACGCCGACGGCAATGACCCAGGAAAGCTTTAGTTTGTCGCGGTGATCCTCATAAAGCTGGGCTACACTGGATTGACGCCGGGCGTTCATACTCAATCGGCAAAGAGCTGAAGAATGCCACTTGGGTTGGCAGCCCTGGAAAGGGCTTCGCGACAATTGCGATCGGAAAAGTGCTGTGCCAGTTCAGAGAGGATTTGCAGGTGTTGCTCGGTCGCAACTTCCGGGACAAGCAGGACGAACAGCAGCGAGACCGGCTTGCCGTCGGGAGAATCAAATGGTACCGGCGCAGCAAGTCGCAGGAAGGCGCCCGTGGCATCTTTCAATCCCTTGATCCTGCCATGTGGAATCGCTACTCCCTGACCGAGACCAGTCGAGCCGAGCTTCTCACGTGCAAACAGACTGTCGAACACCGTGCTGCGGGCGATGCCGAGATAATTCTCGAAAAGAAGCCCTACGTGTTCAAAGACGCGTTTCTTGCTGCTCGCGTCGAGATCAAGAATGATGTTTTCAAGGGGTAGTAGTTGGGTGATCTGGCTCATACGACAAAAACCCGAAAAAGCGGACTTGGATTAAATTAATCAAGAGAGGAGGCGCACGGACCAGCGGGTTTACCGCCTGGTCCATGCGCAGACTACCCTCACATCACTCGGCAACGATATGGTCTGTAATCTTGTTTCCGCGATGGTGGTCCTGTAACTTCTGCTTGTACTTCTGAACCTGACGCTCCAGCTTATCAACCAGACCATCCACTGCCGCATAAAGGTCTTCGTCTACGGACTCCACATAGACATCCTTGCCAGCGAGATGGACTGTCACTTCGGCCTTCTGGTTCAGTTTGTCCACCGACAGAATCACGTTTACGTCTATCAGGTTATCAAAATGACGAATGATTCGTTCGAGCTTGCCGGTGACATAATCGCGTAGGGCCGGGGTGATCTCGAGACGGTGTCCACTGACTTGCAGATTCATGATGTGACTCCTTCTTCTAAATGGACTTGCGTAAATTGACCGGCGGGATACTGAGCGCTTCACGGTATTTTGCAATTGTTCGCCGTGCCACGACAATGCCCTGCTGACCAAGAACCTCGGATATCTGGCTATCCGAGAGAGGCTTGTTAGGCTCTTCAGCGCTGATCATTTGCTTGATCAATGCGCGAATGGCCGTTGCCGAACAGGCCCCGCCAGCTTCCGTGCTGACGTGGCTGCCAAAAAAATATTTCAGTTCAAAAATCCCGCGCGGGGTCGCCATGTACTTCTGAGTCGTCACCCGAGATATGGTTGATTCATGCAGCCCCAGGGCTTCGGCAATCTCGCGCAGGACCAGTGGCCGCATCGCGACCTCTCCGTGATCGAGAAACTGGCGCTGACGTTCCACAATAGCCTGCGCCACACGCAGTATCGTGTCAAACCGTTGCTGTACGTTCCTGATCAGCCAGCGAGCTTCCTGGAGTTGCCCGGCGAGGCCCGATCCACGCTGTCTGGATAGAATCTGTGCGTAGAGACTGTTGATCCGCAGTCGCGGGAAGGCGTCGGCATTGACATTGACCGACCACTGTCCGCGGACTTTTCGAACTACCACATCAGGGGTGATGTAACGGGTTTCAGGACAGGCGTATGCGGCTCCAGGCCGTGGATTCAGGCTGCAGATCAGTAAATGTGCAGCGCGCAGGGCATCGTCCTCACAACCCACCAGCTTTTTGAGCTTTGGGAAATCATGGCTGGCCAGCAGTTCCAGATGTTCGCGCACGATCTCCTGTGCCAGAGTACAGGTGTCATCAACCGGCAGCGCCTCGAGTTGCAGCAGCAGGCACTCCTGCGCGCTGCGCGCGCCGACGCCGGTCGGATCAAAGCACTGCAGATGATTGAGCGCGATCCGCAACTCTTCCGGTGCAATCTCCAGTTCGACGGGCATGACTTCAAGCAGTTCATCGAGCGACTGGGTCAGGTAACCGTCATCGTCCAGTGCTTCCACCAGGCAGCGAACCAGAACGCTGTCACGATCGGAGATCTTCATCAGACCAAGCTGCCACAACAAGTGCTCGCGCAGCGAGACCGTGCTTGCCTGGATGTCCTGATAATCGCCTTCGCCGTCTTCGTCATCGAAGGAACCGGAGGCACCAAAGGAAGCAGGATGATCGTCCAGCCAGCCTTCGTCTTCAGCAGATGGGCGCTCAGCTGGCGTGTCGCCCCCCTCTGTTCCCGGAAAAACGCCCTCTCCACTTTCGCCATGCGCCGCAGCAAGCGTAGGGTACTCCTCTGCCCGTTCGAGCAGCGGGTTATCAAGCAGGTACTTTTCCAGTTCGTGTTCGAGTTCGATCGTCGACAACTGCAGCAATCGGATCGATTGCTGCAGTTGCGGGGTCAACGCAAGATGCTGCGAAAGCCTGAGCTGGAGGGATGGTTTCATATACGGAACCGGGTAAGCCACCGCATTGGCAAGGAAGTTGCCCGTCTGGTTCTCGAATTATGGCTGAAGGGTCGTCGGGTTCAGAGGCGAAAATTCTCACCCAAGTACACCTTTCGAACATTTTCATTATAAATGATTTCTTCCGGCCGGCCAGCGGCGAGGACACTCCCTTCGTTGATGATGTACGCGTGGTCACAGATGCCCAGTGTTTCGCGAACGTTGTGGTCAGTAATCAGCACCCCGATCCCCCGTTCCTTGAGAAAGCGGATGATCTTCTGGATGTCGAGCACAGCGATCGGGTCGACACCGGCGAAGGGTTCGTCGAGCAGAATGAAACGTGGACCACTGGCCAAGGCACGTGCGATTTCAACTCGCCTCCGTTCCCCTCCGGACAGGGAAGTCGCAGGGCTGGCGTGCAAGTGGCTGATGTGCAACTCTTCGAGCAGATCATCCGTACGGCCTGCAATTTCATCTGCCGACAACTTTTGTAATTCGAGCACAGCTCTGATGTTCTCGCTGACCGTCAGCTTGCGAAAAACGGAAGCTTCCTGCGGAAGGTAAGAAACCCCCAGGCGGGCGCGCTTGTGTATCGGCAAGTGAGTCAGCTCTTCGCCGTCGAGATGAACGTCGCCGCCATCACAGGCGACAAGGCCAACCACCATGTAGAAACATGTCGTCTTGCCCGCACCGTTCGGACCGAGCAACCCGACCACCTCTCCGCTGACCACGTGGAAGGAAACATCATAGACCACCGTACGGGACTTGTAGCGCTTGTGAAGGTGATGGGTTGACAGTGTGCTTTGCTGGTCTGACATGGCTCAATCGTCTTCAAGAGTGGCGCTGCTGCTCAGCAAACGCCGAATGGTCTCACCCGAAAATCCCCGCCCGGCCAGGAAGCGAATTTTCCGAGCTTGCTCGGCAACATCACCAACATCAGCCAAGCTGCCAAAGCGCCGCTGCCAGACCCGGCGCGCGCGCGTCAATTCGTCTTCTCCAGCGGCCAGTGTCGCGCTTACCAGTTCGGCAGCCACTCCTTTGGAACGGAGTTCGTACGCCAGACGCGCGTCACCCAGGCGCGGCGCTCGCGAATTGCGCCGCGCTTCCGCGTAACGTTGATCGGAAAGCAGATACCTGCTCGTCAGATCATCGAGCAGGGCTTCCAGCTGCTCCGACGATTCAGCAAAGGGCGAAATCTTGTGTGATAGTTCCTGACGTGTGTATTCACGGCGGGCGAGCAAGCGCAGAGCACGTTCGCGCAAAGCGTCCTGCATCGTCGGTCACTTATGAAGCGATGATCGCGGCAGAGGATGGGGCTTTCACCGCGGCACGGATTCTGGCCTCGATTTCCTCCGCGATTTGCGGCTTGCTCCGGAGATATTCGCGGGCATTGTCCTTGCCCTGGCCAATTTTCTCGCCATTGTAGGCGTACCAGGATCCCGACTTGTCGACCAGTTTGTGCAGCACACCGAGTTCGATGATCTCGCCTTCACGCGATGTTCCTTCTCCGTAAAGGATATCGAATGTGGCTTCGCGGAAAGGTGGAGCGACCTTGTTCTTGACGACCTTGACCCGAGTTTCGTTGCCAATGACTTCATCACCCTTCTTGATGCTGCCAATGCGGCGGATGTCGAGGCGCACCGAAGCGTAGAACTTGAGGGCGTTGCCGCCGGTGGTGGTTTCTGGACTGCCGAACATGACGCCGATTTTCATTCGAATCTGGTTGATGAAAATGACCAGGGTATTGGTACGGTTGATATTGGCCGTCAGCTTGCGCAGCGCCTGGCTCATCAGACGAGCCTGCAAACCGGGCAGCGAGTCGCCCATTTCGCCGTCGATCTCCGCCTTTGGTACGAGGGCTGCAACCGAATCGATCACCACCACATCGACACTGGCCGAACGCACCAGCATGTCAGCGATTTCCAAAGCCTGTTCGCCGGTGTCCGGCTGGGAGATGAGCAGTTCATCAAGATTCACACCAAGTTTCTGGGCATAGCCAGGGTCGAGCGCATGCTCGGCATCGATGAAGGCGGCCGTCCCTCCGAGTTTCTGCATTTCAGCAATCACTTGCAGGGCCAGGGTCGTTTTGCCCGAGGATTCCGGGCCATAAATCTCGACCACGCGGCCACGCGGCAAACCACCAATACCAAGTGCAATATCGAGTCCCAGCGAACCGGTGGAAACGACCGAGATGTCGGTCACGACGCTCCCATCACCCATCTTCATGATCGAGCCTTTGCCAAACTGCTTTTCGATCTGTGCCAACGCAGCAGCCAGCGCCTTCGACTTGTTGTCATTCATTGTTGCCTGTCCTTTTTCTTGAATGAGAGGAATTATCCCACGTTCGACCGCGCAGATCATGTCCACATCCGCGCCACCACAAATAATGTAATCATATACATTCATGTGAAAATGGACAGTATACGCAACCATTTCGCCTGCGGGCATCAGTTCTGGCGTGCGAGGCGGTTCTCTAGAAGGTCGATCAGAAACAGCAATTCACGCGCGGTACCCAGAGGAAAGCCTCTGCGCTCGCCATCGCGGTTGTCGCGCAAGAGTCTGTGCAGATAGGCCAGGCAATCGGGAGAACCCCAGGTACGTGTCACCATGACCTTGATATGTGGCAATTGCCCTACCCTGGGGAGGCGCACCAGCAGTTGTTCAATCGACCCCGACTGTTCATCGCTGGCAGCAAAGACCGGTTCAACGAGTTCTCCGGCGCTTTCCCAATCCGCTGCAGCGACATTGAAATGGCGTTTGAGCTGCAAACCGAGTGCTTCGAAGGCCTCACGCTGCTCGTTCTGCCGGTAAACCTCGAGCAGTTTCAACCAGGGAGTCACTGCGAGCGTCGGTTTTTGTTCGAGGAACTCTTCCAATACCTGTGCTGCGCCCGTGACACGTCCGAAGGAGATCATGATCTCTGCAAGTTGCAGTACTGCAGTCACTTCATCATCGTCGCGTGTCACCAACCCGCTCGTAACACCGCCCGGAATCAGCAGGGCATCCCCCCTCGACTCGTCCTCGGCAACGGTTACCGGACGCTCTGCGATCTGAATGGGCTGGCGATTTCTGTCGACAGCTTCGCTGAAGTTTTCCGGCGGAAACGTCGATTCGGCAATTTCCGACAGGCCGGATGCATTGCCGGAACGGCGGCGAAACAGCCAGGTCAAGCCGGCAATTAGCCCAAGCAGCAGCCCTGCCTCAAGCCACCAATCCGTATTTTCAGTCACTGGCGCGACTGGCGGCGCTGCCATCCGGGTTGGTGTGGTGGCCGGCTGCACGGGCGAGCTGGCCGGTATTGCTGCTGCGACGAGCGTCTGCTGCCTGCCCTGACCTAGGTTCTTCCTCTGCAGATCGTTGAGCGTCGCATCCAGCCTCCGCACCTGTTCCGCAACGGCCAGCTGCTGCTCAGCCTGCGTATGCAGAGCCGACAAGAGCTGGTACTCGATACGCAACATCGAGCGCTGACTCTCGGTCATCTTGTTCATTAATTGAACCGATGGTCTGGTACTCAAACGCAAAGGCAGGTCGCCGGCGATCCCGGACGGATGGCGGTCGGTGCCGCCGGAAAGGAGGAGGCGATCGATTGCGCCAGAACCAGGGGATGCTTTCCGGGGCAGAGGTCTTTCCGGTCGAAAGCTGTATGGCGTATCGCCTGCAGCGCCTGCTCCGGGAGTCGCGACCGGACGCACGGCTGGCAACACTTGCCGGGTGTCACCGAACTGCAAGCCTGTTACCGGCCGCGAACGGGAAACCTGCTCCGGCTCGGGGACCGCTGCCGCACGAATGGCGGGCAGGTCCACCGCAGGTTTCCTGGCCAGAGGAGGATCGATCAGCAGCAGGTACTTGCGTACCACTTCGGCGCCACAACCGGCATGCACATTGACCTGTAGTACCGGTTCGTTGATGACTTGGTCGGAAACAATATACAAACGCAGCCCAGCGCCACGCTGCTCAATGGAAACGCGACCGCGCGTCAGCAGCGCTACCCCCACATTCTCGTCGGTCTGGCCCCGCTGTCCAAGGTGGAAACATTCTGCCAGCGGTTGATTTGCGGCAGATACATCAAGAAGGGGTACCTCGGCTTCGAAGTGCGACCCCAGGCCTGACAGCACGGTCATCTTGCCGAGAACCACTGCCTCGGCCATCCCGACGGAACACAGCAGGATCGGCAATAGCCAGAGTAATCGCCATAACCGAAAAAAAGGTGAGTTCATGATGACTGAGCACATTGGGCTTGTAAGGGGAAGGCTCATTCGAGTGAATCATCTTATTATATGGCGGAGTTGATTGGCCGAAATGACGGGTGGAATTACTGGTCCAGGCGAACCGGCAGACCGCTGTCGCGGCCGTCAGGCCAGACGGCTCCCGGCCTGTTCGAGGAGCACGGTCAGGGCATGCGCAACCGACTGCGCCCGCACCGACTCGCGGCTGCCCTGAAAATGACGAGTGCATGATTCGACATATCCATCCGGTCCGACCCAGGCAAAGCAGACGGTACCGACTGGACGACCCGGCCCCCCCCCGCCCGGACCTGCAACGCCCGTGATGGCCAGCGCCCAGTCGGCACGACTTCGCTGCAGGGTGCCCAGGGCCATCGCCATGGCAGTTGCTTCGCTGACTGCGCCGTGTGCAGCGAGAGTGTCTGCGGTGACACCGAGAAGCTCGATCTTGGCGTCATTGGAATAGGTAATGAAACCTCGTTCGAACCAAGCAGAACTCCCGGCAACCGCGGTCAGACACTGCCCCAGCCAGCCGCCAGTACAGGATTCGGCCGTCGCCAGGCGCTCGCCATTCGCCAGCAGAAACTGACCGACTGCGGCGGCCAATGCTTCCAGGGAGGCTTGATCGTGCTGGCTCACGTCAATACGAAGCGCAGGATGGCCAGAACCAGCAATGTATGTCCCGCGGCCATCAGGTCGTCACACATGACGCCGAAACCATTCTTGACCTTCTCGTCGAAGTAGCGTGCCGGTGGTAGCTTGACGATATCAAAAAACCGGAACAGGCAAAAGGCGCTTGCCTGCCATAGCCAGTGCGCCGGACAGAACAGGAGCACCAGCCAGAAGGGAACGATTTCGTCCCAGACGATACTGCCGTGATCGATGACCCCGAGATCGACGCCGGTCTTGTGGACCGCCAGGATGCCGCCGAGGAAACAGAGCAGGAGGAACCCGAGCAGTTCGAAGTCGCTCATCGACGAACGTAACCAGGGGAATGTAAGCCAAGCGAAAAGGGTGCCTACCGTTCCCGGCGCCCGTGGCGACAGGCCGCTGCCAAAACCACAGGCAACCAAATGCGCGGGATGCACCAGCAGGAATTGAAGTGAAGGCGGACTAGCCAAAGTGATCGTATCCCTTTTCATTGATCGGTACCACCCGTCCCTGGTCGTCGAGCAGCGTCAGCTGGCCGGGGGCAGCGCCGACGACCAGGCCACAACGCCAGAGCGGCAAGGCCAGATGGTCGGCGAGTGCGGTGATCTCGGCACGCTTTTCGGGTGCAGCGGAGAATACCAGTTCGTAATCATCGCCGCCGGCAAGCTGGCATTGGCGGGCCAGCACGGGGTCTGCTGTCGTCGGCAACGGCGGTAGTTGCGCCACAAAAAGTTCGGCGGCGACCGCCGACCCTTGGAGGATGTGGCCAAGGTCAGCGAGCAGCCCATCGGAGACATCGATGGCGGCATGCGCCAGGCCACGCCGGCGTAGCTCAAGTCCCAGTTCGACGCGCGCCAGCGGCCGCTGCAGGGCAGCCAGACAGGGTTTGAGCAGTGGCTCGGCAAGCACGGTTCGCCCCTGCAGGTGTGCCAGACCCAGGGCCGCGAGACCGGGTTGCCCGGACACCCAGAGGTCATCGTCGAGCAATGCCTGGTCACGACGTAAGGCCATGCCGATGGGAACCTCCCCGATGGCCGTAAGGCAGAAAGCGAGCGGGCCACGTGTCGTATCACCACCAATGATATCGACGCCGTAGTAACTGGCGCAGGCAAAGAGCCCGTCGGTAAAGGCGGCGATCCATGGCTCGCTCACTTCCGGCAGACTACCGGCAAGCAAGGCCCAGCGTGGCCTGGCCCCCATTGCGGCGAGATCGGAGAGATTGACTGCCAAAGTTTTCCAGCCAAGCTGGCAGGGATCCGTATCCGGCAGAAAATGTGTGCCGGCGATCAGCATGTCAGTGGTGATCGCCAACTGCATTCCCAGCGCGGGAGCAATCAGCGCACAGTCGTCACCAGGACCGAGGATTGCCTGCGGCGTCGGACGCACGAAATGATTGCGGATCAGTTCAAATTCACTGGTCATTGCCGCTTCCGAGCCTGACATTCAGTACCGCAACGCGCCACTTAACGGCCCTTGACACGCCCCCCCCGCTTGGCTTCTACCTCGGCCGGACGCAAGCCGGTAGCGAGTCTGTCGAGAACGCCGTTCACGTACTTGTGCCCGTCGGTTCCACCGTAACCCTTGGCCAACTCGATCGACTCGTTGATAATCACCCGATACGGCGTTTGCGGGTAATTGCTCAACTCGAAAGCCCCCGCCAGCAGAACGCAGGCTTCGATCGGTGAGAGGTCGTTGAAGGGACGATCGAGATAAGCTTGCAGTTTTGCCTCAAGAATCTGACGCTGCGCGAGTACGCCACGCAGCAGTCCGACGAAGAATTCCCGGTCGGCCTTGTCGAAATCATCGATATCACGCAGATGCGCCTCAATTGCAGCTTCGTCGTTACCGCTTACCCGCCACTGATAGAGTCCCTGCAGGACGAATTCGCGAGCCCGGCGGCGCGGCGACCTGAGCACAGCCGCTTTGCCGGCTGACGTTGCTGGCGACTGCTCGGCCATCATGAGGGCTCCCTGAGTGTGCGCAGCAGATTGGCCATCTCGACGGCTGCCTGTGCGCAGTCAACCCCCTTCTGCTGCATGCGGGCGAGCGCCTGATCGTCGTCTTCACACGTCAGAATTCCGTTGGCGATCGGGATGCCGCTCTTCAGCTGCACTTCCATCAGTGCCCGGCAGGAATCATTGGAGACGATCTCGAAATGGTAGGTTTCTCCACGAATCACCGCACCCAGCGCGATCAGGGCCTGGAAACGACCGCTGTCTGCCATGCCCTGCAAGGCCAGAGGAAGTTCCAGAGCGCCCGGAACGGTAGCGATGCGGACGCGGCTCTCAGCGACCCCAAGGCGCTTCAGTTCGCTGGTACAGGCACTGAGCAGGCCTTCGCCGATGTCCTGGTTAAAGCGGCTCATGACCACGCCAATCGCAAGTCCGTCGCCCTTGAGCGAAGCATCGTACTCGTAAATGCCTTCGTAACGTGCCATGGAAGGAGTGTCTGCAAGTTTTTTCGGGGTGCCCATTAGAGTCTTTCAAGGTCGGATGGCGTGGCGATGTAGCCTGTCACTTCGAGGTCAAAGCCGGTCATGCTTGGCATCCGGCGCGGGCTCGATAGAAGTTTCATCTTGCCGACACCGAGGTCGCGCAGGATCTGCGCGCCAATACCGTAGATACGGGGGTCCCAGCGTGTCGCCGTAGGTATGCCGGAGATCGGTTCACGGAGTAGCGCGAGCAGATCCTGGCCGCTTTCGGGACGGTGCAGCAGCACGATCACGCCAGCTTCCACCCGCGCCAGCGCGGCCTGCGCAACGTGCAGTGAAAAAGTATGCCGACCGCCACTTGGATCGAGGAAATCCACCACTGACAACGGTTCGTGGACGCGCACCAGAGTCTCCTTGTCGGGACGGATTTCGCCCTTGGTCAGAGCCAGGTGCACTTCGTTCGAGGTGCAGTCGGTATAGGCGTGCAGGGTGAACTCGCCGTGCACAGACTGTACCTGTTTGGAAAGGGTGCGCTCGATCAGCGTCTCATGTCGGCTCCGGTAATGAATCAGATCGGCGATAGTCCCGATTTTCAGAGCATGCGCACGGGCAAACTCGACGAGGTCGTCGAGGCGAGCCATGCTGCCATCTTCCTTAAGGATTTCGCAGATCACCGCCGCCGGTTCGAGCCCGGCCAACAGCGCCAGATCGCAGCCGGCTTCGGTGTGGCCGGCGCGCACCAGGACCCCCCCGGGGCGAGCCATGATCGGAAAGACATGGCCTGGCTGCACGATCTCGTCGGGTCGCGCGTTGCGGGACACCGCGGTAGCGATGGTCAGTGCGCGGTCGTGTGCCGAAATACCGGTAGTCACGCCTTCGGCCGCTTCGATCGAAACCGTGAATGCCGTACTGAAAGGGCTCCTGTTGTCGCGCGCCATCGGCGCCAAGCCCAATTGCCGGCAGCGCGCCTCGGTCAGCGTCAGGCAGATCAGGCCACGACCATAGCGGGCCATGAAGTTGATCGCCTCGGGTGTGACATGCTCGGCAGCCAGCACGAGGTCGCCCTCGTTTTCCCGATCCTCCTCGTCCACCAGAACCACCATACGCCCGGCGCGCATGTCGACGATGATCTCATCGATCGGTGAAATGTCCGCAGAAGTGCTTTGTGGTGCCATTGATACCTCCGCTGCCCGCACTCATACCTCGAGCCGGAAAACAGTGTGTGGTCCAGGATTGGTTGCCCATCCTGAGGTGTTCACTGGGGTCGATTCGTGCCGATCCGATGGCTTCCGATGGGCGGATATTGTTTGCAAAGGAGGATTCTCTCAGTTTCCGGGCCTCACCGCCATGCGCAAATGTGGTTGTATTATTCATCCGTGCCTGCCGATTCATCGCCGATCGAGCTTTCAACTGCCTAGTTATTCGTTTTATCATGTTGATATGGATGGAGTTGCCGCATCGGCCAGTGCATGGAACAGCGGCCGAATGTGCATCGGCAGGTGCCGATGTTTGTGGATGCCCATGATGAAGGGACCAGTTCAATGACCATGATTCAGACCTTGCTGTTGATCGCCGTTGCTGTGTTGGTGGGTATTCTTCTGATCCGTTTTTTCGTCGCTCGCCGTTCAGAATCTGAGCGAGCCGAGCGGGAGGCGCGTGCGCAAGCCGCTCGCGAAGCCGAACGTCAAGCCGCCGACAATGCCGCGCGCCAGGCCGCTGCAGCCGCCGCACGTCGACTGGCCGAGCGCCAGGCCACAGAAAAAGCCGAGCGCGAAGCCGCCGAGGCCGCTGCCCGGCGCGAAGCCGAACGTCAGGCCGCCGAGGCCGCCGCCCGGCGCGAAGCCGAACG
>NZ_JDST02000102.1:0-6973 GCF_000584975.1 Candidatus Accumulibacter cognatus
AGTCCGACAGGCTGCTAGGGCAAGTCCCGTTTTCATCGTATAAAGGCCGGACCTTTGCCCAGGGCAGGACGGCTGGAAAGCGGGCGGACGGGCAGGCCAATCATCGTGGTAACCGCGTTCGGCGCCGTGGTGGTTGGCCTTGCCTTGGCCAGGATCTGGCTGGCAACATCGACGGCGCGTAAGCGAGGTGGCAGCTGCCACTTCTTCCCTGACGACGGGATCCGACACCGGCGGGAAGACGTGGCTGCCGCCCGCTTGCGCCCGCTCGAAGAGCTGCGCCGCGAAGGCCAGAGTGAAAAGGCCAAGGCAATAAAGGCAAAGGCAATGAGGACGAAGGCGAACGGTCGATAGGGGATGGTCGTCGGTTTCTCCCGGAGCAGGTGGTGCTCGTTCACTCAGCGACTGAGCATGTGGCTCAAGCAGTTGCCCTATTCCTGCGCCTGCATTCACGTCCGAGTACGTCCTTGCCGTTGCGCCTGAACCTATTTCTGGATTCACGCCGGATCGACCAAGCGCGTCGGGCTGACCGATACGGCAACGGTGTCGATCGCCTTCCCGGCCGGCGTTCGGATGGCCGCGTGCAAATCTTCAAGGTGGCGGCTCGTACACGCCGGGGTACCCGGTTTGTCGCCGGCACAAGACTTGCGGTGAAAGATTTCGCCGAGGGCGGCAGAGAATCCGGCAAACGCCGGGTCATTCTTTTCCGCCTTCAGGGCATCGCCGGCCAGCAGTTCGTCACGTGCGGCGGCACCGGCCGGTATCGCGGCGAGCGCCAACCTGATCACCTGGGCCAACAAGCTGGCCTGTGGGGAGTTCATGAGGGTTTCCTTTTGGCAACGATTTTGCGCCACTTTGCCAAATCGTCACTGAACCGCCTGTTCATGTTGCGTTCAGCCCTTGAAGCGTATAAAGAGGAACTGCGGTTCTGCGGCGCGCCCCTGCTCTCCGCGGTGACCGATTTGCTCGAGGAGATAGAGCGATGCTGAAGAAAACTGTCTGTTTATGGGCCACAACCCTATGCCTGGCCGGCGGCCTGGCGGCTGCCGCCGATCCTCCGCCCGACAATCGGGCGACCACCTCGCCAGGCACGGCGAGCCCGGGCAGTCGCCCGCCCGCCGGGCCGGGAATGGCCAGGCCGACGTTTGCCGATTTCGATCGTAATGGCGACGGCAAGATTACCCAGCAGGAGTTCCACGCGACGCGCAGCGAACGACAGGCGCAGCGTGCCGGCCGGCCAATGCGCGGGATGGCCGGTGCCCCGTCGTTTGCCGAGATCGACAGGGACGGCGATGGCTCGATCAGCCCCACCGAGTTTGCCGCCCACCAGCGGACGGAAGGCAGAGGCCCTGGCCCGGGCATGGGGGGCATGGGCGGCGCCAGAGCGCAGTGAGCCGGAGGCCCTGCATGACCAGCGGCATGCGGTTTTGGCTGATTCAGCTCGCTGCCGCTTCAGTGTTGGCCTGGCCCGCTGGCGGTTGGGCCGACGACGGACGCGGCTACGATCGCGCTCGCCAAGCGCTCGAAGCGGGCGAGTTTCTCCCGCTACGGGCGATTATCGAGCGCGTCGAACGCAGCTATTCCGTGCAGGTGCTGGAGATCGAACTCGAGCGCGACGGCGGTCGCTGGATATATGAGATCAAGACGGCAGCGATCGACGCCTTCGTTCAGAGTGGGCGTTTGACCGTCAGCGCACCGCGGATCTGGCCCTTTTCGTAACCGGTGGCGCGGTCGTTCGGATAGTGGTCGGCGAGCGTCCGCCGCAGGTCGGCATCGAGTCCTTCAGCTGGACCGTGGCAGCCGAGGCAGACCTCACTGACTGGCAGCGCTTTCATGTAGCGCAGCACCGGACGACCATTGACGGTGACAATCTCGCTTTTCTCGATGGTTTCCGGCTTTTCGCCGCTCGCGGCGCGGCGATCGAATTCGGTGAGCTGCGCGGCTTCCCAGGCATCCGGCGTACCGCGCTCGGCGTTACGGGTTTTCAGGCTGACGCGCCGGATGTCCCAACCAGTTTCGGCGCGTTTCTTGCCGATCAGTTGCGGTGCCAGGTCCTTGCAGACGGGAATCGCGCCGGCGACTCCCTCGGTGGCCACCGCTTCCTGCATCTTGGCGATGACCTGGGGGATGACGGGCAGGACCGTGCTCCTGGTTTCGGCGCTGAGCGCAGCCAGATCCTGGGCGCAAACGGGCACGGTGCAGACGAGCAGGGCGATGCTGATGGTTGATTTCATGGGGAGGTTCCTCGGCTTGTTCAGGAGACAGTGGCGGGCGTTTCGCTGACCGAGAAGGCAATCTCTGCGCCCCTCTGGACGATCTTCTTCACGGCACAATCGTTGATCGCCAGGAGAACGCGTTCCCGCTGTTCCTCGGAGAAGTGCTCGGGAAAGCTGACTTCGGTGCGGAAGCGGGCCAGCGTCAGTGGCCCACCGTGGCCGGCGAAGGGCTTGCAGCCGATCCTGATTCCCGCCGCAGTTACACCCATTGCCTTGCACTCCTTCTTGGCATAGACCGCCGCGCAGCTCGCCAGCACAGCGTAGAAGGCTTCCAGCGGATTCATCAGCGACCCATCGACGGCGTAGCTCACCTGATGCTTGCCGCCGCGCACGGTAATCACTTTCGAATCATCGACATCGACCGAATACATTGAATTCTCCTGATAAAGATGGACCGCGGATCACTTGCCCGGGTCAGACTGCACCTGGCGCACGCGCGACAGGCGCTCGAAAACGGTGAAGATGGCCATGCCGGCGAGCATGGCGAGGACGAAGACGAAGCCCTTGGCGCTGCCGCTACCGAGCAGGACGAGAGCCGGCCCGGGGCAGATTCCCGCCAGACCCCAGCCGATGCCGAACAGGGCGCTGCCGGCCAGCAGCCGGCGGTCGATCTGCCGGGCAGTCGGCATCTGCAGCGGCTTGCCGCGCAGCGAGGTCTGCCGCTGCCCGGCGATGCGGAAGGCCAGCAGGCCGACGGCGATCGCCCCGGCCATGACCAGTGCCAGAGAGGGATCCCAGTCGCCGGCGAGATCAAGAAAAGCGAGCACCTTGGCCGGGTTGCTCATGCCGGAGACGAGCAGGCCGCAGCCGAAGACGAGACCGATCAGCAGTGAAATCAGCACGCTCACGCGAGGCTCCTAGGCGAAAAGATGGCGGCTGGCGAAGACGGTCGCGAAGCCGGCGCTCATGAAGACGAGGGTGGCGACCAGCGAGCGTGGCGAGCGGCGCGACAGCCCGCAGACGCCATGGCCGCTGGTGCAGCCCGAACCGAGCCGGCTGCCGAAGCCGACCAGCGCGCCGGCGACGATGAGCGTTGCCCAACCGGTATCGATGCGGCTCTGTGGCAACTCGGCGAGCGCCTGGTAAAGCAGCGGCGCTGCCACCAGCCCGAGCGCAAACGCTGCCCGCCAGGCGACGTCGCCTTTCCTGAGCGGTTGCAGCAAGCCGCCGACGATACCGCTGATGCCGGCGATGCGTCCTTCGAGAAGAATCAGCAGCGCCGCCGCGAGGCCGATCAGCAGGCCACCGGCAAAGGCGCTGGCGGGTGTGAAATGCAGCCAGTCGATGGTGATCATGGGTTCTCGCCCCCCGCTTGCGGGCAGTACATTTCATAGAGGGTGGCAAGCAGGGCAAGCACCCGTGCGTCGGCGACCGAGTAGTAGATCTTCTTGCCGTCACGCCGCGTGTTTACCAATCCTTCGCTGCGCAGAACGCCAAGTTGCTGCGACAAGGTCGGCTGGTGGAGGTCGAGCAGTTCCTCGAGTTCGCCGACGCACTTCTCGCCCTGACTGAGCTGGCACATCAGCAGTAGGCGGTTGGTGTTGGCCAGCACGCCGAGGACCGCCGTCGCCCGGCCAGCCGCGGCGCGCATCGACTCGATATCAAGGGTGGTGGTGTCCATGGCGCGATTCCCTCACTAAGTTATACTTGACAATATTATGTTGTATAGTATTATGTATGTCAACATATTGTTTGGGCTGGCCGCCGCAACACCCGTGCAGCGGTGGTTGCACGGCGGACAGTCGCTCATCAGGGGATATCGCGATGCACATTGAAGCTTTCTTTGATCCGGCGACGGGCAGCAACAGCTACCTCGTCTTCGATACTGACCGAACGCGCTGCGTCGTCGTCGACAGCGTGCTCGATTACAACCCGCAGGCGGGACGAATCGGCACCAACAATGCTGACCGGCTGATCAGCCGCGTCGCCGAGACCGGTGCCTGCGTCGAGTGGATTCTCGAGACGCACGTCCACGCCGATCACCTCTCGGCAGCCTCCTACCTCCAGGAAAAGCTCGGCGGCCGGACAGCGATCGGCCGGCAGGTGACTGTCGTGCAGGGCGTATTCGGCAGGCTTTTCAACGCCGGATCGGGCTTCGCCACCGACGGCAGCCAGTTCGACCATCTCCTTGCCGATGGCGAGACGATCACGGTCGGCAGCCTGAGCATCACGGTCATGCACACCCCTGGCCACACCCCCGCTTGCGTCAGTTACCTGTTCACCGAGGGTGACGAGCAGGCGGTGTTCGTCGGCGACACGCTGTTCATGCCCGATACCGGCACCGCCCGTTGCGACTTCCCCGGTGGCGACGCGCGCACCCTCTATCGTTCGCTGCGCCGCCTGCTCGCCCTGCCGGCAAGCACCCGACTCTATCTCTGCCACGACTACCCGCCGGGCGAGCGGCCACACTCCTTCGTCAGCACCGTGGGCGAACAGCGCCGCAGCAACATTCACGTGCATGACGGTGTCAGCGAGGAGGAATTCGTTGACCTGCGGCGGCGCCGCGATGCGACGCTGGCGGTGCCGGTACTGCTGCTTCCCGCCGTGCAGGTAAACATGCGCTGCGGCAGGTTGCCCGAACCGGAGGAGAACGGGACGCGCTACCTCAAGATTCCGCTCAACACGATCTGAGCCGACGATGCCGATGCTGAGCGATCCGGCAATCATGGCCCCGCTGCTCGGTGCCGCTGTCGGGCTGATCCTCGCCCTGACCGGCGCCGGTGGTGGCATCATTGGCGTACCGCTGCTGGTCTTCGGGCTAGGTCTGCCCATTCAGCAGGCCGGTCCGATCGGCCTGCTGGCGGTCGGCCTGGCCGCCGGGCTCGGCTCCCTGCTCGGCCTGCGCCAGGGGATCCTGCGCTACCGCGCCGCTGCACTGATCGGCGCCTGTGGGCTGCTCACGGTGCCGGCAGGAGTCTTTCTCGCCCGGCACATCCCGAATCAGCCACTGACGCTGGCCTTTGCCCTGCTGCTCGGCTGGACGGGCTGGCGAGCGCTGCGGCGCGCGCGCCCACGGCAGGAGGTTGGCGCGTCGACCAGCGAGTCCCAACCGTGCCGGCTCAACCCGGTTGTCGGACGATTCGACTGGAACCTGTCTTGTGCCCGCGCGCTTGGCGGAACCGGCCTGCTGAGCGGTCTGCTCAGCGGTCTGCTGGGCGTCGGCGGTGGCTTCGTCATCGTTCCCGCGCTTACCCGCTACTCCGATCTGTCGGCCGCGAGCGTCATCGCCACCTCCCTCGGCGTCATGACGCTGGTTTCGGTCGGTGGCATCGCGGCGGCCGCGGCGGGCGGCAGCATCGTCTGGCCCCTGGCGCTGCCTTTCGGCGGTGGCGCGATCGCTGGTCTGCTGCTCGGCCATACGCTTGCCGCGCGCTTCGCCGGCAGGCGCCTGCAGCAGAGCTTTGCCGTTCTCTGCCTGATCGTCGCCGGTTTGCTGATCGGACGAGTCGCCAGCGCCATTTTTTGATGGAACTGATGTGGGACATTCAGCTTCCGTCTTGTGACTTCGAACGCGCTGCTCGGCACGTTCTCGAGCCTTGTTGTGGCGATAGGATTCACCCTTGATCGAGACTGATAGGCGCAACGCCTCGCGGACCACATCGCTCGAGAAGGCGTAGAGGCCGGACGCCACCTTCCGCCGGACCATTTCCTCAAGCCTTGTCTTTTTCGCTTTCGCTCTCCCAACGCCTCGTCATTTCCTTCACGCCAGAACGTCCGCCACTGCAACTCGGACCACAGGCACCCACAGCGGTGCTACTGTTTTGGAGGTCGTCGGCTTGTGCATTCGGCGGTATTGCCCGTCGATGGGTTCGCGAAAGACCGCCAGTTCGCCGGCCTGGACATCACACAGCCAGACCTCGGGAATGCCGTGGCGCGCATAGAGCGAAAGCTTGACATCGCGGTCGTAATCGAGGGTGGTGTCGGAAACCTCGACGATCAACAGGACGTCAGCGGGTGTCGGTCGGCATGGTTGGCGCGTTTGACGAGGGTAATGTCCGGCTGAGGTTCGCTCCGTTCGTCAAGGACGATGGGGTTCTGCACCCGCACCATATAACTGGCGGAAGGGCCGCTGCCGAGACACTCGGCAAATCGGTCGACGAAATCATCCCCTCGACCATCGCGCGGCAATGCGGCTCATCACCTCGGAACCGGTGCTTGACCTCCGTGCCATCTGCGCCGACATTCAGAAGATCAAGGCGACTTGTGGCCATACGGTCGTCAGTCTCCCGCCGCGGATGTTGAACGTCGCCATTGACCCGTTGGAGCCATCCGATCAAAGGTTACGGCACACTATTCGAGCTTGGCCCCTTTTCATTGTCTCTGGTCGAACTGGCAGGCGAATACGCCGACACCTTTGCCCTGCGTGGCTACGACAGCGTTCAACTCGCCGCTGCGCGCATTTTGCAACCAGCGGCTGGAGGAGTTGCACTTTGCCTGTTTCGACATCCGCCTGCAAAGGTCTGCCAGAGTGCTGGGCATGCTGACAGTGGCTGTGGAATGACTGCCGAGGGGTGTGAATGAATGTGTTGGGAGGGACCGATATACACCCCTCCCCAGCAAGGGGCGAGGGGTGTTCACCGATGTCAACGCATCTCCATTGAACAAGGGACTGCGACCAACACTTTCAATCACACCCTGCGAGAAGGGTGCGATTGAAAGTCGAGGAAGCGTGCTTTTTCACTTTAGGTGATCTCCGCAAA
>NZ_JDST02000103.1:0-18942 GCF_000584975.1 Candidatus Accumulibacter cognatus
GTCATACTGTTGTGCCCACTCCGCTAGCGTCTTGTCGCTCTTCAGCGCCGCCAGGGCCACTTGCGCCTTGAATGCCGGTGTGTGGTTCCGCCTCGTCCTTCTCGTCATGCTCTTGCTCCTGTTATAGCCGCTTCCGCAGCCGGTCGTGGGGGCAAGGCTACCACCTATCCTCCTGTCCGAATTTCCGGGGCCACCTCTTTCGCATTATTCGCGAGGGACTGGACAGGGCGGCGACCGACGATCTCAATCGCGCGGCAATTCGCGCCATCCAGGTCGACGGTCGTGCCTTCGTGACCGGAACTCTTTGGCATGGTCACGCAGCGATCCGCGCAGCATTCGACAACTGGCAAACCACGCTTCAAGACGTCCACATACTCCAGTTTGCCGTCACGCACGTTGCCAGCTTACTCTGACCGAGCTCAGGCCCGTTGTCTATCAAACCGGATCCGACCGCCGCCAGTCTTGCTATAGTTCACCCCCCTGTGTACCCCAACGCTGTGAATGCTTGTCCTTCTTCTACACGGGCGTTTTATTGCCGTCGAAAGCTTCCTGATGAGTCCCCTATTGAGTGAATCCCGGAACGAAAGTCAGTTCCCTCCCGAAATCCTGCGCGAAGTCGCCAGACGCCGCACCTTTGCCATCATCTCTCACCCCGACGCGGGCAAGACAACACTGACCGAAAAGCTGCTCCTGTTCGGCGGCGCCATTCAGCTTGCCGGAACCGTCAAGGGACGCAAGAGTGCTCGCCACGCCACCTCGGATTGGATGGAGGTCGAGAAGCAGCGCGGCATTTCGGTCACCAGTTCGGTGATGCAGTTCGAATACCAGCAACACACCATCAATCTGCTCGACACACCAGGCCACGAAGATTTTTCCGAAGACACCTACCGCGTCCTGACCGCCGTCGATGCCGCGGTGATGGTCATCGACGCCGCCAAGGGTGTCGAAGCGCAGACCATCAAGCTGCTCAACGTGTGCCGCATGCGCAATACACCGATCATCACTTTTGTCAACAAGTTCGACCGCGAGGTGCGCGAGCCCTTCGATCTGCTTGGAGAAATCGAATCGGTGCTCGGCATCGAATGCGCACCGATCACTTGGCCGATCGGCATGGGCAAGACCTTTCGCGGCGTCTATCACCTGTTGAACGACCGTCTGCTGCATTTTGCCGCTGGCGAGGAGCGGCGCAGTGAGTCGGAACTTCTCGACGGCCTTGATAACCCTCTCCTCGACACGCAGTTCCCTGCCGAGGTGGGCCAACTTCGTGAGGACGTCGATCTCATTCAGAGCGCTAGCAGCCCTTTCGATCTGGTCAGTTTTCTTGCCGGGCAACAGTCACCGGTATTCTTCGGGTCGGCAATCAACAACTTCGGCGTGCAGGAGATCCTGCAGGCGCTGCTCGACTGGGCGCCACCACCACAGGGGCGTGATGGTGGCAAACGTCTGGTGCAACCCGGAGAGGCGACTTTCAGTGGCTTCGTTTTCAAGATTCAGGCCAACATGGACCCCAAGCACCGCGACCGGATCGCTTTCTTCCGCGTCTGCTCCGGCCGCTACGCACCGGGAATGAAAGTCAAACACCTTCGCCTCGATCGCGAGATGAAACTGGCCAATGTGCTGACCTTCATGGCCAACGAGCGGCTGCTGATGGAAGACGCCGTTGCCGGCGACATCATCGGCATCCACAACCACGGGAACCTGCATATCGGCGATTGCCTGAGCGAAGGTGAAGTCTTGGGTTTCAAGGGCATCCCCTATTTCTCCCCGGAACTTTTTCGCGCAGCGCGGCTGCGCGACCCACTGAAAAGCAAGCAGTTGCTGAAAGGTCTACAGGAACTTGGCGAAGAGGGAGCGATCCAGGTCTTCGAAAACCTCGCCAGCGGCGCACTCTTGCTGGGCGCTGTCGGCAATCTGCAATTCGAGGTCGTCGCACACCGCTTACAAACCGAGTACAAGGTCGATGCCATTTTCGAATCGGCCGATATTTACACGGCGCGCTGGCTGACTTTTCCCGACGATGCAACAAGACGCAATTTCGAGCGCGAACAGCTCCACCGCATGGCCAAGGATGTCGACGGCAATCCGGTCTACCTCGCAAGTACGCGCTACAACCTCGAGGTGACGAGTGAGAAATGGGCAAGGGTTGGCTTCCACGACACGCGCGAACACGGGCAACTGTTCGTCTGACTCCTTCTACCCCATCCTCAACGCGGCAGGCTCTTTCCAGCTACGTAACTAAGAGCATCAGAACCCTACTCAATTCACTACATCGACTTCCAGATTATAGAAACGAGGCGGCCCATTGTCCGATACACAGCAACTCCTGAGCTTTCTTGAGGCGCGCATCCTCGGCGTCCTGATTGAAAAGGAAAAGACGACACCTGACAGCTATCCGCTGACGCTCAACAGCCTGACCCTCGGCTGCAACCAGAAAACCGCTCGTGAACCGGTGATCATCGTCCCGGATAGCGAGGTGCAGATGGCACTCGAAGAACTGCGCGGCCGCGTTCTGGTGCTCGAAACCTATGGTGCATCGGGTCGTGTCCTGCGTTATGCACAGAATTTTGGCAAGGTGTACGGCGTACCGCCGGCAAGCGTGGCGCTACTCGCGATGCTGGTGTTGCGCGGCGCTCAGACGGTCAGCGAGTTGCGCGCCAACTGCGAGCGACTGTACCGCTTTGATGACAGCTCCTCGGTGGAAGCTTATTTGCAGGAACTAGCTGAGCGCCGCAGCGGTGCCCTGGTCATCCGGTTGCCCAGACAGGCGGGTTCCCGCGAGCATCGCTGGGCGCACTTGCTCTGCGGCGCAGTCACCCCACCGTCCGACGAACTTTCTCGTGAGAGAGGTTCTGTGCGGAGGGAACTTGAAGAACGAGTGACACGCCTTGAGGTACAGGTCGCCGAACTACAGGCTGCCCTCAAGGATCTCCTCTAACGGTCTCATGACTTACCACAAATCACCAGCCGCCTAGCAGCGCTTTTTCGGCCCAAAACAGCCCGGTGATGGTCTTGGCATCCGTAATGGTGCCGCTGCACACCGCTGCCAGCGCCTCATCCAGCGGCAGGCTGAGGAGATCCATGAACTCGCCGCTGTCGAGATTCTGGTCTGCTTCGCGTTGTAAACCGCGAGCGAGAAACATCTCGATCCGCTCATCCGAATAGCCGACGCAGGGGTGCATCACTCCGAGGTAACGCCATTCTGCCGCCCGGAAGCCGGTCTCTTCGAGCAACTCACGACAGGCGGTGGAAAGGATGTCCTCACCGGGATCAATCTTGCCAGCCGGCAACTCAAGGAAAGAACGGCTGAGAGGATATCGATACTGACGCACGAAGAGGAGTTGACCATCATCAAGCTCGGCGATGATCGCTACCGCACCCTGGTGTCGCACGTATTCTCGCACGCACTCCCTACCGTCTGGCAGCAGAACCCGGTCACGGCGCAGATCCAGCAACTTGCCGCTGAAGATCTGCGTGCTCTCAAGAGTCTCTTCATGGAGATGTGGATATTCGTCTTCCATTTCTTGAATTCCTTTGATTCCGCAATTGCCAACGCTAATGACGAATAGAGACACCCGCTTTAGTGACAATCATGACCGTTTTCCTCACCTTCGGTTCCCCTCCCGCAACCAAACGCATCAAGATTGGTGAATTGCGAACGCAACCTCGGCCATGAAAACGCCCCGACTGGCGGGGCGTTCCGGTAAGGATTAATAGATAATACTGTCAAAGCGAGCGCAACAGTGCAAAAGCACAGAGCGACATCAGCACCTGCGGAAAGATCCCGAGCAGAGCAACCGCCAAGCCATTGGCCGACATCAGTATCTTGACATCGAGTGGCGCTACGATCGGCATGGGGTTGGTCGGCTGATCAAAGTACATGATCTTGACGACGCGCAGATAGTAAAAGCAACCGATCAGCGAAAACATGATTGCGACGATGGCCAGCCACAGGTAGCCTGCGGCAACCACCGCCTGCAGTACTGAGAACTTGGCAAAGAAACCGACGAAGAACGGTACGCCCGCCATCGAGAACATCATCATCATCATCATCCCGGCGAACCACGGGCTACGCTTGTTGAGTCCCTTGAAGTCGTCAATTTCATCCGATTCGAAACCGGCCCGCGCCAACAAAAGAATCATGCCGAAGGTCCCGGCACTGGTCAGCACATAGGTAATGACATAAAACATCGATGAACTGTAGGCATTGAGTGCGAAACGCGCGTCACCACCGACCACGCCGGTGACCATTCCGAGCAGCATGAAACCCATGTGCGAAATAGCCGAATAGGCCAGCATCCGCTTCAGGTTGGTCTGCGCAATGGCGGCAATGTTACCAATGGCCATCGACAGTACCGAAAGCAAGATCAACATCGTCTGCCAATCCGCGGAAAGGACGATCAGCCCGTTGACCAGTAGGCGGATGACCATCGCAAACGCCGCCAATTTTGGTGCGGTAGCAATGAACAGGGTCACTGCCGTCGGTGCGCCATGGTAGACATCCGGAATCCACATGTGGAACGGCACCACCCCCAGCTTGAAAGCCACCCCCGAGACCAGGAAGACGATGCCGAAAACTAGGATCGTCTGGTCAGCCTGCCCCATGAACAGGCGCTCGGCAACGGCGGTAATTTCCAGGGTACCAGTCGCGCCATAGATCATCGACATGCCGTACAGGAGGAGTCCAGAAGCCAGCGCGCCCAGGACAAAATACTTCATCGCGGCCTCGGTTGCCGGAACCGAATCACGATTCATCGCCACCATTGCGTAAAGTGAGAGCGACAGCAATTCCAGACCAATATAGACAGTGACAAAATGGTTCGCTGAAATCATCACCATCATGCCCAGGGTGGCAAAAAGCGCCAGAGCATAATACTCGCCCTTGGCCATCTGCTCGCGCTCGAGGATATAGCCTCGGGAATAGAACAGAACCACCATCACCGTCAGATAAAGAAGCAGCTTCAACAGGTCAGCCATCAGGTCAGCGACGTACATATTGCTGAAGGTGTAGCTGATCTCACCCGTACTCATCGAAAAGGTGATCACTGCCGCGACGACCAGGGTCAACTGGGTGGCGACGAAAGTTGCTGTGCGCTTCCTGTCCTTGGCCAGGAGATCGAACATGAGGATCAGGCAAGCCATCAGCAAGATGAAGATCTCCGCAGCTGCGATGCGAAGGTCCGGCGTCAGGAACTGCATTTCGGCAAGAGTCATAGCGGCTACCAGTTATTGGATCTTGCTGAGGGCGACGTGACGCAGCAGCTCATTGACCGAGCTGTGCATGACTTCAGTAAAGGGTTGCGGATAGAGACCCATGCCCAATGCGCCAACGGCGAAGAGGACAAAGATCAGAAATTCTCGTGCATTGATATCGGCCAGTTCGGCCACATGGTGATTGGCCACTGCCCCAAACACCACTCGCTTGTACATCCACAGCGTATAGGCAGCACCGACAATCATGGTCGAAGCGGCGGCAAAAGCTACCCAGAAATGGTGATCGACGGCTGCAAGAATGACCATGAACTCGCCAACAAAGCCCGAGGTGGCCGGCAGACCGGCATTGGCCATCGCAAAAAGCATGAAGAATGCGGAAAATTTGGGCATCATGTTGACCACACCGCCGTAATCCGCAATCTGCCGTGAATGCGCCCGATCGTACATGACTCCGATCGAGAAGAACATCGCGCCCGACACAAAACCGTGCGAGATCATCTGCACCAGCGCGCCTTCGACACCCATGGGGCTGAAGATGAAGAACCCAAGGGTCACAAAACCCATATGGGCAATCGAGGAATATGCGACGAGCTTCTTCATGTCCTCCTGTGCGAGGGCAACGAAGCCAATATAGATGATGGCAATCAGCGACAGCGCAATCACCAGGCCTGCAAGGGTATGCGAAGCGTCCGGGGTAATCGGCAGCGAGAAACGAAGAAAGCCATATGCGCCAAGTTTAAGGGCGATCGCCGCCAGCACGATCGATCCCCCCGTCGGCGCCTCGACGTGCGCGTCGGGCAACCAGGTATGTACCGGCCACATCGGCACCTTGACCGCAAACGCCACCAGGAAGGCCAGGAACAGCCAGTTCTGCGCAGTCATGCCGATCGGCAACTGGTGCCAGTCGAGAATCGAGAAGCTGCCTCCGGAGGAGATGAACAGGTACAGCAGTGCGATCAGGAAGAGCAATGAACCGAAAAGGGTAAAGAGGAAGAACTTGAATGCCGCGTACACCCGTCTCGGGCCACCCCAGATGCCAATGATCAGGTACAGTGGAATCAGTGACGCTTCAAAGAAGACATAGAACAGCAGGCCATCGAGTGCCGAAAAAATGCCGTTCAACAACCCCGACATGATCAGGAAACCCGCGTTGTACTGCGCCACCTTGCTGTCGATGACCTGCCAGCCAGCAAGGACGACGGTCACCGTGATGAAGCTGTTGAGGATGACAAAAAGCATCGAGATGCCGTCAACACCCAAATGGTAGTTAACATTGAAACGAGGAATCCAGGTCTTCAGCTCGACAAACTGCATCGCCGGGGTGTGCATATCGAAACCGGTATACAGCGGAATCGTCACCAACAAGCCTGCAAGCGCCCCCATCAGCGAGAGCATCCGTGCCAGCGGTGCATTGCGATCGGAGCCCGTCGCCAGGACAACCAAACCGGCGAGAATCGGAACCCAGATGGCAAGAGAGAGAAGCGGCGTGCCTGACATATCGTTCCCAGTCTTTCTCTAGCTCAGGCGCGCGTGACCCACAGGGTCATCAAGACGAACACGCCGATAATCATCGTAAAAGCGTAGTGGTAAATGTGACCCGTCTGGAACAGACGAACCAGGGTCGCAAACCAGCCCACGAGGTGTACAGAACCATTGACGATGATGCCGTCGATCAGGCCAGCGTCGCCACCCTTCCAGAGTCCTCGACCGAGCAGGCGTGCGCCACCGGCAAAGAACACGTCGTTGAACTTGTCAAAGTAATATTTGTTGTCAAGCAGGGTGTATAGAAATCCGCAGCGAGCCTTGATGGTTTCCGGAATGTCCGGCCGCTTCAAGTACAGGAACCAGGCCAGAGCCACACCGAGGAAGGCCAGCCAGAAGACCGCAGTGGTGACTGCATGTGTCGCCATGGCGAAAGCACCATGGAAGTGATGCGCCAGTTCCTCGACGACCGGATGCGCCTTGGCATCAATGAAGATCGCGCCCTTGAAGTAGTCGCCAAACAGCATCGGCTCGATCGCAATATAGCCGATGATCACAGAGGGGATTGCCAGCATGACCAGGGGCAAGGTCACCACCCACGGCGTCTCGTGCGGCTTCTGACCTGGAGCCAGGCCATGGTGCTCGGCATGCGCGTCATCTGCCGGATGCGCGTGCTCGTCATGCGTCGCATGGTGTTCTGATTTGCCGTGCGCGGCATGATGGTCATGGGGTGCTGCCTTGCCGAAGCGCTCCTGGCCATGAAACACCAGGAAATACATCCGGAACGAGTAAAAAGCAGTGACGAACACGCCAGCCATCACGGCAACATAGGCAAAACCGGCGCCCGGAATGTGCGACAGGGCGACGGCTTCAATGATCGAATCCTTGGAATAGAAGCCAGCAAAGAAAGGGGTGCCGATCAGTGCCAGAGAACCGATCAGAGAGGTCATCCAGGTGATCGGCATATATTTGCGCAGCCCCCCCATGTTGCGGATGTCCTGATCATGGTGCATGCCGATGATCACCGAACCGGCGGCGAGGAATAACAGCGCCTTGAAGAACGCATGCGTCATCAGATGAAAGATCGCCACGGAATAAGCAGAGACGCCAAGCGCGACGGTCATGTAACCAAGCTGGGAAAGCGTCGAATAGGCCACGACGCGCTTGATGTCATTCTGGATGATACCGAGGAAACCCATGAACAGTGCCGTGATCGAACCGATGACGACGACGAAGGACAGCGCCGTATCGGAAAGCTCGAACAGGGGTGACATGCGAGCCACCATGAAGATGCCTGCAGTCACCATCGTCGCTGCATGGATCAGCGCAGAGATCGGTGTTGGACCTTCCATTGAATCGGGTAGCCAGACATGCAGGGGAACCTGCGCCGACTTGCCCATCGCGCCGATGAACAACAGGATGCAGATCGCCGTCATCAACGCCACCCCCTGGCCTTCGCCAAACAGCGCGAGGTTGGTATGAGCGGCCAATTCCGGAGCCTTGGCGAAAACAGCGGCGTAATCGAGTGTACCGAAGTGAGCAAGCACCAGACCGATGCCCAGGATGAAACCGAAGTCCCCGACGCGGTTGACCAGGAATGCTTTCAAGTTGGCGAAGATCGCCGTCGGCCGGGTATACCAGAAACCGATCAGCAAGTAGGAAACCAGGCCAACGGCCTCCCAGCCGAAAAAGAGCTGCATGAAGTTGTTGCTCATCACGAGCATCAGCATCGAGAACGTGAACAGGGCAATGTAGCTGAAGAAACGGTTGTATCCAGGATCGTCCTGCATGTAGCCGATGGTGTAGATATGCACCATCAGAGAAACGGAAGTGACTACCAGCATCATGGTGACCGTCAGTTGATCGATCAGGAAACCCACCTCGAAATGATAGTCCCCTGACGACAGCCACTGGTACACCGGGCCGTTGTAGGTATTGCCGGCCATCACGTCCTTGAAGATCACGTACGACACGAGGCAGGCGATCGCCACCCCGCCAGTAGTCACGGTATGCGCCACCCAGCGCGGAATCACACGGCAGAACAGGCCAGCAATGATGGCACCCACCAGCGGGGCCAGAGGAACCAGCAGGTAGAGCTTTTGCATTTCCATGTCAACCCTTCAGGCTGCCCAGATCATCCACGTGGATGGTCTTGAGATTGCGGAACAGCACCACGAGAATCGCCAGCCCGATTGCCGACTCGGCTGCAGCAACGGTCAGGATGAAGAACACGAAGACCTGTCCGGCGAGATCCTGCAAATAGTGGGAAAAGGCGATGAAATTCATGTTCACTGCCAGCAGCATCAACTCGATCGACATTAATATGATGATCAGATTTTTGCGGTTGAGAAAGATGCCGACGACGCTGATCGCGAACAGAATCGCGCCCAGGATCAAAAAATGGGACAGTGTAAGCAAAGTACCTCCCTGATTCCTTCTGCATGGGGTGGGACATTTCACCACCCCCTCTTTTTCAGTCTTGTGGTGCTGCTGTCAAACCGCTTGCTCAGTCGCGCTTTTCCGCGGGCATCTGCAGCACGCGCACACGATCCCGGGCTTTCACGAAAACCTGCTGCGACGCATCGACCGACTTGTTCTTGCGCTTCTCGCGCTGTGTCAGTGCCACTGCGGCAACAATCCCGACGAGCAGAATGACCGACGCCAGTTCGAAGGGATACATATATTCGGTGAACATCAACCGCCCGACAGCCTGGACGTTGCTGGCGTCAGAGGCCGCTTGTGGGACGCTGCTCTCGAATAGCCCCAGGTAATTCCCCCCAAGTACAAGGGCCATTTCAGTGACCATCAGCAAGGCAATGATCGCTCCCAGAGGCAGGTAACTCCAGAATCCTTCACGCAGGCGATCGAGATTGATGTCGAGCATCATGACCACAAACAGGAAGAGCACCATCACTGCGCCGACATAGACCAGCACCAAGGCGATCGCCAGAAACTCAGCCTGCAACAGCATCCACACCCCGCTCGCGGAAAAGAACGCGAGCACCAGATAGAGCGCTGCATGCACCGGGTTGCGTGCGGTAATCACCCGTAACCCGGCAAACACCAGGATCGCCGAAAGAAAGTAAAAAACGAAGGTCTTGAATTCCATCGTATCGGCCTGTCAGCGGTATTTCGAGTCGAGTTCGCGGTCTTCAGCGATCTGCGCTTCGTAGCGGTCACCATTGGCCAGCAACATCGGCTTGGTGTAGTAGAGGTCGCCCCGTGTCTCCCCGTGGTACTCGAAAATCCGCGTTTCGACGATGGCATCGACCGGGCAGGCCTCTTCGCAGAAGCCACAGAAAATGCACTTCGTCAGGTCAATGTCGTAACGGGTAGTCCTCCGCGAACCATCCTCACGCTGATCCGACTCGATGGTAATGGCCATCGCCGGACAAACTGCCTCGCACAACTTGCAAGCAATACACCGCTCCTCACCATTTGGATAGCGTCGGAGCGCGTGCAGACCGCGAAAGCGGAAGCTCTGCGGTGTCTTTTCTTCCGGGTACTGCACGGTGATCTTGCGGGCAAACATGTAGCGCCCGGTCACCGACAAGCCCTTCAACAGCTCCTTGAGCAGGAGGCTGTTGAAAATTTCCTTCATCGAACCCATGACTAGCCTCTCACTTCCAGATGTTCAAGGGCGACATCATCCAGGTGCCGACCACGACCAGCCATATCAGGCACAACGGGATGAACACTTTCCAGCCCAGACGCATGATCTGGTCGTAGCGATAACGGGGAAAGGTAGCACGAACCCAGAGGAAGACGAACAGCACCGCGGAGATCTTCAGGAATAGCCACAGAATGCCATCCGGCAGGAAGCCCACCGGCGACAGCCAGCCGCCGAGAAACAGGATTGCCGTGAGCGTCGACACCAGGATCATGTTGGCATATTCGGCAAGGAAGAACACCGCAAAAGCCATTCCGGAATATTCAACGTGGAAGCCAACGATCTCGGATTCGCCTTCCGCCAGATCGAATGGCGCACGGTTGGTTTCGGCGACGATCGAGGTCAGATAAACGACAAACATCGGCAGCAGCGGCAACCAGTTCCACGACAGGAATCCCAGCCCCCGATCAACGAAATAGCCTCGCCCCTGGCCGTTCACAATGTCGCCGAGGTTGAGACTGTTCGAAACCATCAACACCACCACCAGAGCCAGCCCCATGGCAACTTCGTACGAAATCATCTGGGCTGCGGAGCGCATGCCCCCGAGAAAGGCATATTTCGAATTCGAAGACCATCCCGAAAGAATGATTCCATAGACGCCGATCGAGGTAATCGACATGATGTAGAGCAGGCTGGCGTTGACGTTCGCCAGGACCAGCGTGTCGTTGAACGGAACCACCGCCCAGGCAGCCAGCGCCGGCGCAAAGGCGAACATCGGCGCGAGCAGAAAGACACTCTTATCCGATCCAGTCGGAATGACGACCTCTTTCAACAACAGTTTCAGGCCATCGGCGATCGGCTGAATCAGCCCCCATGGACCGACACGGTTCGGGCCGATACGCACCTGCATCCAGCCGATCACCTTGCGTTCCCAGAAAGTCAGATAGGCAACGCAGAGCAGCAGTGGCGCGATGATCAGAACGATCTTGAGCAGGACCCAGACCAGCGGAAACACCGACCCGAAAATCCCTTGCAACAATCCCTGCAGCGCATCGATCATCATGCACGCTCCACGTTGATCGCACCGAACATTTCACCCAGCGCTGCTGTCGTCACATGCGCTGCCGCGACACGAACACAGCCCGCCGGTACTGTCTCGTCGGCCCTGGCGGTGAGAACAGCCTCGCCGTTCCCCTGCCGAAGGCGTACTGGAGCCCCGTCGGTGACAGCCAGCCTCGCTAGCGTTGCGGCATTCATGCGCGCTGTCGGAGCCACCGCATCACGCGTTTTCTGGAGTGCCGCAGCACGGCGAGCAAGTGGGTCGGCGAAATAGATCGGCACATCGGCAATGCGTTGCAACTCGCCAGCCGTCACCATCAATGACAGAGGAACGCCGCTAACACGGTTGTCGAGGCCGGCAACAAAGGTGGTTCCCGCGGGAACAATTTCGTCTCTTACCTGCTCGCTCGAGTTCTGGTCGAAACCAGCTAGCGCCAGCAGATTGCCCAACACACGCAGCACCTTCCAGCCGGGACGCGCATCGCCGAGAGGGCGAACGACCCCGGTGAAACTCTGGATACGACCTTCGGTGTTTACGAAGGACCCAGAAGTCTCGGTAAAAGGCGTGATCGGCAGCAGGACGTCGGCGTAGTCCTGTGCTGCACCGTCGCCGAATGGCGTCAACATGACGACTAACGCGGCTTCCTTGAGTGCGGCTACCGCCTGTTGCGGATCATAACAATCGAGTTCTGGCTCAACACCAAACAGGATATAGGCCTTGCGCGGTTGAGCGAACATCTCGTAAGCGTTGAGCGCGGTCGGCAAAGCCTTCGCGACATATCCACCCACACTGTTGGCCGCCTCTCCGATGAAGCCACAGGTAGCCCCTGTCAGCCGTGCGAGCTCGGCGGCCAGAACATGCAGTTGTGCCGCTTGTGGATGCTGCTCGGCGGCATTGCCGAGGAACACCGCCCGCTTCTCTCCATCGAGCAGACTCCTGGCAATCGCCTGGCAGGTTGCGCAAGGATCGATCGAATCCAGTCCGGCAGGTACGGCCTCGTTTTTCAACTGTGCGGCTGCCTTGACGATCGCAGCCAATGCAAGCGGCAGATTAGCGGGAGAAACGGTCAGCTGCGCATGCAGATTGATCAGCGAATCGTCGCCACTGGACGAGAGCAAGCTGACCTTGCCCCCTTTCTTGGCCAACTGACGCAAGCGCTGGGCGAACAGCGGATGATCCTTGCGCAGAAAGCTGCCCACCACCAACGCGGCGTCGAGGCTCTTGATTTCGGAGAGCTTGAGTCCGAGCCAGGGGACACCTCCCAGTTTACCGTCGGCCAAAAAATCGCGACGCCGCGGGCGAAAGTCGACGTTGCCGGAACCGAGACCATGCGTCAGTTTCTGCAGCAGGTAGAGTTCTTCGAGCGTCGACTGCGGCGAAGCCAGCCCCGCCAGCGATGCCGCGCCGCTGTTGCTGACGACATCCTTGAGGGCATGCGAAACGTAATCGAGGGCGACATTCCAGTCGACTTCGCGAAGCGCACCGTCGACACGAATCATTGGCCTGCCAAGTCTGGCCGGAGAATTCAGCGCTTCGTAGGAAAAACGTTCCTTGTCGGAAATCCAGCACTCGTTGACGTCTTCGTTGTCACGCGGCAGAACACGCATCACGACGTTGTTCTTGACCTGCACGGTCAGGTTGGCACCAATGCTGTCGTGCGGGCTGATCGAGCGGCGCCGGGACAACTCCCAGCTCCGTGCCGAGTAGCGGAACGGCCGTGAGGTCAGAGCACCTACCGGGCACAGGTCGATCATGTTGCCGGAAAGCTCGGAATCGACCGAACGACCGACAAAAGTAGTGATCTCCGAATGCATGTTGCGGTTGGCCATGCCGAGTTCCATCACGCCGGCAATTTCCTGCCCGAAGCGAACGCAGCGAGTGCAGTGGATGCAGCGTGCCATTTCCTGCATCGAGATCAGAGGACCGACATCCTTGTGGAAAACGACTCGCTTGTCTTCCTGAAAACGCGAGGCACTGCCGCCATAACCCACCGCCAGGTCCTGAAGCTGGCACTCGCCACCCTGATCGCAGATCGGGCAATCGAGCGGGTGATTGATCAGCAGGAATTCCATCACGCCTTTCTGCGCCTTGACCGCCAGCTCGGAATGGGTAAACACTTTCATGCCGTTGGTCACCGGGGTCGCACAGGCAGGCAGGGGCTTCGGCGCCTTTTCGACCTGCACCAGACACATCCGGCAGTTGGCCGCGATCGAGAGCTTCTTGTGATAACAGAAATGCGGGATATAAGCTCCCACTTGCTGTGCAGCATCCATGATGGTACTGCCATCGGGTACCTGTGCAACTTTGCCGTCGATTTCGATTTCCATCGTCTCGTACCCTAAACCGTTGCCGTAAAGAAGCCACTGCCGGCACGCTGCACATCAACGGGCACAAGGCACTTCTTGTGTTCAATGTGGTACGCGAACTCGTCGCGATAATGCTTGATGAAGCTCTGCACCGGCATCGAAGCGGCATCCCCAAGCGCGCAAATGGTGCGGCCCATGATGTTCGTGGTCACACTCTCGAGCAGATCGAGGTCGCCGGGGCGACCCTGGCCATTCTCGATGCGATGCACCACCTTGTAAAGCCAACTGGTTCCTTCACGGCATGGCGTGCACTGGCCGCAGGATTCTTCGTAATAGAAGAAAGACAGCCGCTCGAGTGCTTTCACCATGCAGGTCGTCTCGTCCATGATGATGACCGCGCCCGAACCCAGCATCGAACCTGCCTTGCTGATGCCATCGTAGTCCATGGTGGCATTCATCATCGTCGCCGCGGGAACGACTGGTGCCGAGGAACCGCCCGGAATGCAGGCCTTCAGTTTCCGGCCACCCCGCATGCCGCCCGCCATTTCAAGCAACGTGGCAAATGGCGTGCCGAGGGGAATTTCGTAGTTTCCTGGTCGATTGACGTGACCCGAAACCGAGAACAGCTTGGTTCCGCCGTTATTTGGCTTGCCGGCTTCGAGATAGGCCTCCCCGCCCAGATTCATGATGTACGGGATCGAGGCGAAGGTTTCGGTGTTGTTGATCGTGGTCGGCTTGCCATAGAGGCCGAATGACGCGGGGAAAGGCGGCTTGAAGCGCGGCTGCCCCTTCTTGCCCTCGATCGATTCAAGCAGTGCGGTTTCTTCGCCGCAGATATAGGCACCGTAGCCGTGATGCGCAAAGAGTTCGAAACTGACACCCGAGCCCAGCAGGTCGGAGCCGATAAAACCAGCGGCCCGAGCTTCATCGAGGGCTGCCTCGAAGCGCTCGTAGAGTTCCCAGATTTCGCCGTGGATGTAGTTGTAACCCCGCGCAGCACCCATCGCGTAGCCTGCGATGGCCATTCCCTCGATGACCGAATGCGGATTGTAGCGCAGGATGTCGCGATCCTTGAAGGTGCCTGGCTCGCCTTCGTCGGAATTGCACACCACATACTTGTCGCCGGGAAACGAGCGCGGCATGAAACTCCACTTTAGGCCCGTCGGAAATCCGGCACCGCCACGACCGCGCAGAACTGACTTCTTGACTTCGTTGATGACCTCGCTCTGTGGGATTTTTTGTTCGAGAACTCGCCGTAGCGCCGAGTAACCGCCACGCTTGACATAATCCGCCAGGTGCCAAGCCTTGTCACCGTCCAGACCGACGCTGAGCATCGGGTTGAGTGCGCCGAGAATCGCCATTACTTGAGCTCCGCCAACAGTTTGTCGATTTGCTCGGGATTCATCCAACTGCACATGCGACGGTTATTGACGATCATCACCGGCGCATCGCCACAAGCCCCCATGCACTCACCCTCCTTGAGCGTGATCAGGCCATCGGCAGTCGTTTCGTTATAACCGATTCCCAGCTTTTTCTGCAGGTATTCGCCGGCATCGACGCCGCCGCTGAGCATGCATGGCAGATTGGTACACACCGACACCTTATATTTGCCAACCGGCTTGAGATCGTACATGTTGTAGAAGGTCGCCACTTCGTAGGCGGCAACCGGTGCCATGCCGAGGTAGTTGGCCACCGCCTCGATGGCTTCGCTGGAGAGCCAGCCTTGCTGTTCCTGTGCGATGGCCAATGCCGCCATGACCGCCGACTGTTTCTGGTCAACCGGGTACTTGGCAATTTCGCGATCGATTCTCTTGAGGGATTCTGAAGTCAACATCAGCGGTCAATCTCGCCAAAAACAACGTCCTGCGAACCAATGATCGTCACCACGTCAGCCAGCATGTGACCGCGCACCATCTCGTCCATTGCCGACAGGTGCACATAACCCGGAGGACGGATCTTCAAGCGATAGGGCTTGTTGGCACCATCTGAAATCACGTAGATGCCGAACTCTCCCTTGGGGTGCTCGACTGCCGAATAGACTTCGCCTTCAGGCACATGCATACCTTCGGTGCAGAGCTTGAAGTGGTGGATCAATTCTTCCATGTTGGACTTCATGGCTTCGCGATCCGGCGGCGCAACCTTGTGATTGTCGGACATCACCGGGCCCGGGTTCTGCCGTAACCAGTCGATACACTGCTTGACGATCCGGTTGGACTGGCGCATCTCTTCCATGCGAACCAGATAGCGATCGTAGGAGTCGCCGGTAACACCGACCGGAATGTCGAAATCGATCCGGTCATAGACTTCGTAAGGCTGTTTCTTGCGCAGATCCCAGGCGATACCGGATCCCCGCAACATCGGTCCAGTAAAGCCGCGCTGCAGCGCCCGCTCCGGCGAGACGATGCCGACATTCACCAGACGCTGCTTCCAGATGCGGTTGTCGGTGAGCAACGTTTCGTACTCGTCGAGCAACTTCGGAAAGCGGCTTACGAAATCGTCAAGAAAATCCAGGAGGGAGCCGCTGCGAACGTCGTTGAAGGGCTTGATCTGGGCAGCACTCTTCCACTTCGATTCCTTATACTGCGCCATCCGATCCGGCAGATCACGGTAAACCCCGCCAGGCCGGTAGTAGGCAGCATGCATGCGTGCGCCCGAAACTGCTTCATAGGCATCGACCAGGTCCTCACGCTCCCGGAAGGCATAAAGCACCATGGTCATCGCACCAACGTCGAGGCCGTGACAACCAACCCAGAGCAGGTGGTTGAGAATACGGGTGATCTCGTCGAACATCACCCGGATATATTGGGCACGGATCGGCACCTCGATATTCAGGAGCCTTTCGATCGCCATGCAGTAAGCATGCTCGTTACACATCATCGACATGTAATCGAGGCGATCCATGTAGGGTACCGACTGGATCCAGGTCTTGTTCTCGGCCAGTTTTTCGGTCGCGCGGTGGAGCAGGCCGATGTGCGGATCGGCACGCATCACCACCTCACCGTCCAATTCAAGCACCATCCGCAGAACACCGTGCGCTGCCGGATGCTGCGGCCCGAAGTTCAGGGTGAAGTTGCGCAGTTCAGGCATTGTCAACGTTCCCGTAAGTCGCTTCGCGAACGATCCGCGGCGTTATCTCGCGCGGCTCGATAGTCACCGGCTGATAGATGACCCGCTGTTGTTCCGGGTCGTAGCGCATCTCGACATAACCTGAAACCGGAAAATCCTTGCGGAACGGATGTCCAATGAAGCCATAGTCGGTGAGGATGCGGCGCAGGTCTTCGTGCCCTGGAAAAACGATTCCAAACAGGTCGAAAGCCTCACGCTCAAACCAGTTGACGCTGTTCCAGACCGAGATGACCGAAGGCAGCGAGGGAAAATCGTCATCGGGTGCAAAGCAGCGAACGCGCAGCCGCCAGTTCCTCCTGACCGACAATAGGTGACTGACCGCAGCGAAACGCCGGCCTTCCCGCCGCACATTGCCATAGGTCCAATAATCGACGCCACAGAGGTCGATCAATTCTTCGAAACACAGTTCCGGCTCGTCGTGAAGAGTCTGCATCACCGTCAGGTAGTCGGTGGCATCGACCTCGATGGTCACTTCACCGAGCGCCACCTTCAGGGATTTGACTCGATCACCGAGATGCTTCTGCAAATTCTGGCTAAGCGCTTCCAGCGTGGCGAACATGGCTCACTCTCGGTTGGTTGTTTTCAGCGGGCGATGGTATTAGTCCGGCGAATCTTGTTCTGTAGCTGGATCAGGCCATAGATCAGCGCCTCGGCAGTCGGGGGACAACCCGGAACGTAGATGTCGACCGGAACGATCCGGTCGCAACCCCGCACCACGGAGTACGCATAATGATAGTAACCGCCACCATTGGCGCAGGAACCCATCGAAACCACCCAGCGCGGCTCGGCCATCTGATCGTAAACCTTACGCATGGCCGGCGCCATCTTGTTGGTCAGCGTCCCGGCAACAACCATCACATCGGACTGGCGCGGGCTGGGGCGGAAAACGATTCCGAAACGATCCAGATCATAGCGCGAGCAACCCGCATGAATCATCTCGATGGCGCAGCAGGCGAGCCCGAAGCTCATTGGCCAGATCGAACCCGTACGCACATAATTGATCAGCTTGTCGGCCGTGGTGGTGACGAAGCCTTCCTGAAGAATACCTTCAATGCCCATCACTCACTCCCAATCCAGAGCACCCTTGGCCCAGGCGTAGATGTAACCCACGACGAGGATGGCAATAAACACCAGCATCTCGATGAAACCGAACCACCGAACCGAATCTGTTTGTGTGATTTCCTTAAAGATCGTTGCCCAGGGCAGGAGAAAGGCCACTTCAAGGTCAAACAGGATGAAGATGATGGCGATCAGGTAATAACGCACATCGAACTTCATGCGCGCATCCTCAAAAGCCTCGAAACCACATTCGTAAGGGGAGAGCTTTTCGCTGTCCGGGCGATGCGGCGCAACCACCAGACCAGTCACGACGGGCGCAATACCAAAGGCAATGCCAACCAGTATGAAGACAAATACCGGGAAATAACTTTCCAGCATGATCCGCCCCACAAGTGCTTCATTTCAGACTACAGCCACCCAATTGAATGGCTTTTCCTGGTGCCGACGATGAGACTCGAACTCATACGACCGAAGTCACTACCCCCTCAAGATAGCGTGTATACCAATTTCACCACGTCGGCACGACCATGGCAGCAGGCGAGTTAACTAGGAACCCTTCTCTCTTGCCGCTGCCTTGAAACCAGATTACTTGGGAATATCCTTGGCTTTCGAATCGGGATTCGCCGGGCTTGTTCCCTGCTCAACACTACCCGCAGGCTGCGCTGAAACAGGGGCAGAGTTTACCGCATCCTGCATCACACTGCCAGTCGTTTTTGGTTTGCTTGAAGCCAGATAGGTGAGTGACAGGCTGGTCACAAAAAATGCTGTCGCCAGGATAGCCGTAGCGCGACTCAGGAAGTTGGCCGAACCAGTGGCGCCGAACAGGCTACCGGAAGCACCGCTGCCAAAAGCCGCGCCCATGTCGGCACCTTTGCCGTGCTGCACCAAGACTAGGCCGATGATGCCGATTGCCGCCAAAATGTGCACTACCAGCACCACAGAAAAAAGATAGTCCATATCACCTCTTGTTCGACCCGGCGCCACGCTGTCGCAGGCTGGGCCACGCCGAAAAAACCTGCAGATTATAGCCAGTTCGGTCAGCATGGGTCAATTGACATCTCCCAGAAGGGTGTGATTCAAAGTGATGC
>NZ_JDST02000104.1:0-14502 GCF_000584975.1 Candidatus Accumulibacter cognatus
TGCCACAGAACCAATGCTCGATAAAAACCTACACTTGTAAGGGGTGGGACCCTCCTCACGCATGGGCGCACTCGCCTTCCTTCATCGCTTCGGCGCCCGGCTCAATCCGCACGGGCATTTCCATGGCGTCGTCGTTAATGGGGTTTTCGAGGCCGATGGCGCGGGCGGTGCGCGTTCTCGCACTGCCCAGGGCCTCGGTTCCGAAGGGTTGGCCGAAATCCCGACCGAGGTCCGCATCCGTCTTCTGCGGGCGCTCGCCCGGCGCGAACTGCTCGAGCGCGAAGACCAAGCCATGGGTGCCTGGGAACACGGCAGGGGCTTCTCGCTCGATGCCCGCGTACGCGTCGAAGCAGACGATCGCCGGGGGCTGGAGCGTCTACTGCGGTACTGCGCCCGGCCGGCCTTCGCGCTGGAACGACTACGGGAAATCGCTCACGGGCACCGGGTCTATGAGAGCGTCAGGCCGGGCCTGGAGGGAGCATCCGCCTGATGCTCACGCCGCTCGATCGCTGGGCGGCCCGGATTCCGCTAGCACGCCGGCATCGGCAGCGCAGCTTCGGGATACTGGCACCCCATGCACCGCTGCGCGCGGCGGTCACGGCGCTGGCGAGCTCTCGGGCCGAAACGCCGGCAGCGCAGACCCCGACCTTGGCGCCCGGCGCACCGCCAACCGCCCCGATCAGGACATCCGCCGAGGCTGCTCAAGCCGAGCTCGTCACGGACCGCTTGCACCATGGGTCGCCACGGCGACCTCGTCGGCCACCTCGGCGACCCATGGCCATCCTCGCGCTGCGATTCCGGTAAGGTTTTCCCGCTCCGTCGGCACGCTTTCCTCGAATCACGACGGCTCTCCGGGCCGGTCAGGGCCTGGAACACTTGCGGAAGTGGCGTTGGATCTCCTATCCTTCGGCTTCCTCTACGCCGGCCTATGATCAAACCCGACGGATCGCTCAAGATGCTTCAATTCAACTGCCGCATCGGTGGCTCCGAGACCATGCCGATCATGCTGCGCCTGAAGAGCAACCTCGTCAATGTGCTCATCGATGGCCGCCTCGACAAGACCGAGGCCGACTGGGACCGCCGCGTCGCGCTCGTTGTCGTTCTCGCCGCGCACAACTACCCGGAAACACCGCGCAAGGGTGACGTTATCCACGGCCTACAGCGCCCGCTGGACGATGCGCAAGTCTTCCATTCTGGCACGGCGCTCCGGGATGGTCAGGTCGTCACCGCTGGTGGCCGTGTGCTGTACGTCCCCACGCTGGGCGACACGGTGAAGAGCGCGCAAAAGCGCGCCTACGAAATCGCTGACGACATCCGCTTTGACGGCATTCAGTTCCGCCGCGACATCGGCCATCGCGCCATACGGCGCTCGCCTGCCACCCTGTGCAGTTGCGCCCCCTCGCCAACAGCCTGATCTTCCGCGTCGTCGCCATCGGGCTCTTCCTGATGGCGGTCGCACTGGTCACACGGCTGGCGCTGTTGACCGGCACATTGCGCGAAAGCATCCAGGAACTCGTCGGCACTCACTTGCTTGCCGTCGCCACTTATGTCGCCGGCGACATCGACGGCAAGGTGCGCGTACGTCAGCGTCTGCTTGAGGACATGGCCAAGGATATGCCGCTCGACCTGCTACAGAAGCCGAGGGAACTGGAATCCTGGCTTGCGCGGCACCATGCACTGGTACCACTGTTCTCGCTCGGCATGGTCGTCGTACCAGTTAGTGGACATGGAGCCATTGCCGACTCTCCGCCGCTGGCGGGGCGTCGCGAACTGGATTTTTCCAAACGCGACTGGTTTCGCGACGCACGCGACAAAACCCGCTTTGTCGTCGGCAAGCCAGAGATCGACCAGCTCACCCAGAAGGGCATCATTATCATGGCGGCGCCCATCCAGGATAAGCAGCATCGCGTCGTCGCCGTCATCTACGGCACGACGGCGCTCGATACCCCCGGTTTTCTCGACCTCATCCAGAACAATGTGATCGGCCGTACCGGCGGCTACCTTCTGATCTCGCCGCACGACGACATTTTCGTTGCGGCGACCATGCCCAAGATGCGCCTGCGGCCGCTGCCGCCACCCGGCGCCAACCGCATGCACGATCTCGCCATGGCCGGCTATCGGGGAACAGGCATCACCGTCAATGCCTTCGGCATTGAGGAGCTGGTCGCCTTCGTCAGCGTTACCGCCGCCGACTGGTTCGTCGTCGCACGCATGCCCAGCGAGGAAGCCTTCGAGCCGGTCGAGAAGATTCGCGACATCGTGCGTCGCAACGGCCTGGCAATATCGCTCGCTCTGGCGGTGGTGTTCATCTTCGTGCTCGTCCTCGCATTGCGGCCGATGAATCACGCCTCGCGCGAGATGCGGCGCATGGCCGCCGGCGAGATCGAACTGCAGCGCCTGCCCGTCACGCGAGGCGATGAAATCGGCACCATGATCGCCAGCTTCAACCAACTCGTCGATCGCCTGCGCCTCAATGAGGCCTCGCTCAAGGAGCGCAGCGACGCGTTGGAAAAGGCGCTGGGCGACCTCCGCCAAAGCGAGGCGCGCATGACGCACATGGCGCATCACGACCCACTCACCGGGTTGCCCAACCGTGCCCTGTTCGAAGACCGCCTGCATCAGGCACTGATGCGCGCCGAGCGCAACGACAAGTCCGCGGCATTGCTGTTTCTCGACCTCGACGGATTCAAGCCGGTCAACGACCACCATGGCCATGAGGCTGGCGATGAAGTCCTACGCCAGCTGACGGCACGCTTCTGCGAAAACCTGCGCCGCGCCGACACGGTGGCGCGGCTGGGTGGCGACGAATTCGTCGTGCTGCTCGCTGACCTCGACGACGCCAGGAGGAATGCCGCCATTGTCGCCGCGAAATGCCTAGAAACCATCGCACCCGACTTCCTGGTCGGCGAGTTGCGGCTTTCGCTCGGCCTATCGATCGGCATCGCCATTTATCCCGACGATGCGGCCGGCGCCGCAACCTTGCTGGCCCACGCCGACCAGGCCATGTACCGCGCCAAACAGAATGGGCGCGGACGCTACGAATTCTTTCGCCCATGAACACTTGGCCCACCCCCACAACCGTAGCCGCCTGCTGGCGCGACTTGCCAGTCCGCATCGTCGCCGCACTCTAGACTGTTGACGGCACGCCCTGTCGTCGCGACGCCTGGGGCCGCGGCGGCATCTTTTTCGACGATCTCGATGCAGCGCTGGACGCACTGCGGATCGAGCCGGTCGGCCATCGGCATCTCCTGCCAGTAGCGCATCAGGGGCGCTGGATTGCCCTGCAAGGCATCGAGCATGCGGCGATGCGCGCGCAGGCGCAGCGGTTGGGCCTGCCCGGGCGTGAGCGCCTTGTGCCTTTCCAGCTGACGCGTCAGGCGAAGCATCTCGGCGTCTGTCAGAGCCTGGAACACTTGCGGAAGTGGCGTTGGATCTCCTATCCTTACCCGCCTGGAAGTCGCCGCATTGATTGCGCGCGCGGTTGATTCCGGTGGTGGCCGAAGAGCAGACGAGTCGTGACCTTGGTGACCTCTTTCCCTCGCTGAGCTGGCTGCCGCCGCCGATCCCCGAGAAGCTGGCGTAACCGCCGCCGATGGCGCCGCTGCCCTTCGTGTACCTTGGCAAGAAACTTGAAGCTTGAAGCGGGGCAATGGGAAGCCTATCTCGGACGTGGCGAAGAAGTGTTCATCGTTCGCGAGGGAATGACCCTGACCGGTCTCTACCGGATCCTGGAAATCAGGCCACCGACGATGACACTGCTCTATTTACCCTTGCAACAGTCGCAAACCATCCCGATCGGAGAATTGTCATCGTGAGCAAGCGGAATTCCGGCGAGATCGGATCGACAGGAACAGGACCGAGTGAATGGCGGTGGCGCTGTCTGGGGGTGGCCGCGGCACTCTTGCTGGCCGGATGTGCAGCGCAGAATGCCTACCGCGAAGGGCAGGCCTTGCTGGCCGAACAGAAGGTCGAGGCCGGTCTGGCCAAAATCCAGGAAGCGATGCTGCTCGACCCGGGTGCTGTCGAGTACCGCATCGGCTATACCCGCGCTCAGGAAGGCGCGATCCATGCCGGCATCGACCAGGCCGAGCGTGCGCTGGCCGGTCTGCGCTATGCCGAGGCCGAGGCCGCCTACCGCCGCGTGCTGCAGCTGCAGCCTGGCAATCCGCGTGCGCTGGCCGGTTTGCGGCTGATCGAGAGCGCCGCCCGGCATGACCTCCTCTATCAGGAAGCCGAACTGGCGTGGACGAAGAAGGATGGCGAAAGTGCGCTCGCGCGCTTGCGAACGATCCTGACCGCCAACCCGAAACACGCGCGCGCGTTGGCCCTGCAACAAGTCATCGAAGAGAACGCCGCCAAGGTAGCCAAAGAATCGGTGTTGACCGCAGCCTTCCGGAAACCGATCACCATCGAATTCCGGGATACGCCGCTGAAGACGGTCTTCGAAGTGATTTCGCGGACTGCGGGTCTCAACTTCGTCTTCGACAAGGACGTTCGCGCCGACCAGAAAACCACCATTTTTCTGCGCAACAGCACCATCGAGGCCGCGATCAACGTCCTGTTGCTGACCAACCAGCTCGAACAACGGCTTCTCAATGGCAACTCGATCCTGGTCTACCCGAATACGCCCGCCAAGCAGAAGGAATACCAGGCGCTGCTGGTCAAGACCTACTACCTGGCGAATTCGGACGCCAAGACGGTTGCGGCCACGCTCAAGACGATCCTCAAGACGCGCGACATCGTGGTCGACGAGAAGCTGAACCTGCTAATGATCCGCGACAGTCCGGAAGCAATCCGTCTGGCCGACAAGATGGTTGCGCTGCAGGACGTGCCGGAACCCGAGGTGATGCTCGAAGTAGAGATTCTCGAGGTCAAGCGCTCGCGCCTGCAGGCACTGGGAGTCAACTGGCCGGACGCAGTCGCGCTGCGGCCGTTGCCGGTGGACGGGCTGACCGTGCAGAATCTGCGCGACCTGAATTCGTCGACGATTGGCGTCACGGTGGGCCCGGTCACCGTTCGTGCCAATCGGCTCGACAGCGATGTCAACCTGCTCGCCAATCCACGCATTCGCGCGCGCAACCGCGAAAAGGCCAAGATCCTGATCGGCGAGCGTGTCCCGAACATCACCTCGACCCTGACCGTGGGTTTCTCTTCCGAATCGGTCACCTACATCGATGTCGGCCTGAAACTCGACATCGAACCGACGATCTATCTCGACAACGAAGTGGCGATGAAGGTGACGCTCGAAGTCAGCAACATCGTCGACAAGATCACCACCAAGAACGGCACCGTGGCCTACCAGATCGGCACGCGCACGGCGACCAGCGTGCTCCGCCTCAAGGATGGCGAGAACCAGTTGCTCGCCGGTCTGATCAGCGACGAGGACCGGCGCACCGCCAGCAAGCTGCCTTTTCTCGGAGAGATTCCGATTCTCGGTCGGCTGTTCGGCAGTCACAACGACGAGGGCGTAAAGACCGAGATCGTGCTCTCGATCACGCCGCGCATTCTGCGCAACATTCATCGGCCGGAAGCCTATCTGGCCGAGTTCGATGGCGGCACCGAAACCAGCTTCCGTGGCCGGGTCGATGGCGGCGGAGCTGCGCCGGTGTTCGGCGCCCTGGCGCCCTCGCTGGCCGTCTCCGCGCCGCCTGCGGCCGGGACGGCCAAGCCTGGCGGATCGGCAACAGCCGGCGGGCAGGTCAATCCGTTCGCACCGCAGGCGCAGTCCGGGTCCGGGCTCAACGCGCAGGCAGCGACCGCGCCGACCAGCTCGGCATCACCGCCGGTCAATCCTTTTGCGTCGGCGGTGGAGGGCAGCGCGCTGCCTCCGGAATCGCTGTCTCCGTCCGCTGTCCAGCCGGCCTTGCAGGCGGCCGGATCGGCACTGCTGCTCTGGCAGGGGCCGACACAAATCCGGGTCGGCGACTCTTTCGCGCTGCAACTGGTGATGCAGACCGATCGACCGGTGGTCAGTGTGCCTCTGGCGATCGGTTTCGACCCACGCCTGCTGCAGGTCGCCAATGTCAGCGAGGGTGGTTTTCTCAAGCAGGGTGGCGCGCAGACCAGCTTCACCTATCGCATTGACCCTGGCGGACAGGTTTTGATGACCGCGACGCGATCCGGTGATGGCGGCGCCACGGCTCCGGACACCCTTGCCACCATTAACTTCCGGGCGCTGGCGGCGGGTGCCGCGCGCGTCGAATTGATCACCATCGCGCCGGTGGCATCGGGGGGATCGACGATCAATCCCACTCTGCCCGGAGCGCACGCCGTGACGATCACGCCCTGAACGATGCCGCACGCACGCGCCTTGCCATTGCACTTCCGGCCCTCCCGAGATCCAGAAAGGGAAAGAGCGCATCGAGCACACGGCTTTTCGCTGATCGAACTGTTGATCACCCTCGCGCTGGTCGCCGTCCTCGCCACGATCGTCGTCCCGGTAGCGCAGACCTCGTTGCAACGCAGCCGCGAGCAGGACCTCCGGCTGGCGCTGCGCGAGCTGCGCGCAGGCATCGACCTCTACAAGAAAGCCAGCGACGAGGGGCGCATCCGGAAATCGCTCAACGACACCGGCTATCCGAAAAACCTGCAGATTCTCGTCGATGGCGAAGAGGATCTGCGTGACCCCAGGCATCGCAAGATCTACTTCCTGCGACGGATTCCGCGCGATCCGCTGCATCTGGACACCACGCTGCCGGCGGCCGAGACCTGGGCCAAACGCGCCTACGCCAGCGAGCCTGATGACCCGAAGGAAGGCGAGGACGTGTACGACGTCTATTCGAAATCGAGCGGCATCGGCCTCAACGGCATTCCCTACCGCAAATGGTAGGGCGCAAGAATCGGCTCAGGCAGCGCAGCCGTTTGGCGGGCGTGTCCTGCGTCGGCCGGCACCGGCAGGGCTTCACGCTGATCGAACTGCTCGTCGTGCTGTCGATCATCGCGCTGCTGCTCACCCTGGCCGTACCGAAGTACATCCACAGTGTCGACGTCGCCAAGGAAGCGGTGCTCAGCGAGAATCTGCATCTCGTCCGCGAGACGATAGACAAATTCTACGGCGACAAGGGGCGTTATCCCGAGAGCCTCGAGGAGCTGGTCAGCGAAAAATACCTGCGCTCTCTGCCTTACGACCCGATCACCGCGAGTACCCAAACCTGGACGATCATTGCGCCCACCCAGACCAACGATTCGCCCCACGCCAAGGGCAAGGTCTACGACCTCAAGAGCGGCGCGCCCGGCAGCACCCTCGACGGCAAGCCTTTCGCCGATCTCTAGCGATGCCGTCCGCTCACTGCCTTTTTTCCGCATGCCGCCCGCAGACCGGCTTCACTTACCTGGGGTTGATGATCCTGGTCGCTATCCTGGCGCTGGCGACGAGTGCGACGCTGACCCTGGGGAGTCTCGTCCAGCGGCGAGAAGCCGAGCAGCGCCTGCTCGAGGTCGGCGACACCTATCGCCGGGCGATCAGCAGCTACCTCAACAGCAGCCCCACCGGCGATCGCCGCTACCCCGGATCGCTCGCCGACCTGCTCAAGGATCCGCGTTATCCCGGCGTTCGCCGACACCTGCGACAGCTTTATCCCGACCCGATCACCGGCAAGAACGACTGGGGTCTGGTGCCGGCGCCGGGTGGCGGGATCATGGGAATCCACAGTCTCTCCGACGCCCGCCCGATCAAGATCGCCGGGTTCGAAACCGCGAATCAGGCTTTCGAAGAGAAATCGCGCTATTCACAATGGCTGTTCGTTGTGATGCCCATCGCGACAGGGGTCAGGATCGGGCCGGGTCAGGGGACAAACGCCCCCTTGCCGACAGCGAATCCATTTCTTCCCCCACAGCTCTCCGGCCCGTTTCCCTCGCCGAATCCGGCGCCCATTCCAACTCAGCCAGGAGCGTCCCGATGATTCTGGCGGATGCCCTGCACCGACCGGATACCGGATCCGTGGAAAGCACTGCGTACGCTGCAATTTCGCGACAATGGAACTGGTCGCACTCACAAGTGCTTATCCGCGAGCGTATAATCCTCGGTCAAGGCTGCTTGCCAGCGAGAGCGATTTTATCCTTTGGGAGGAGGCCAGATGGCTTTGTACGAATCCGATCACACCAAGTTCATGCGCGAAATGATGGCCCAGCATCCCGAATGGGCCGAGGATCAGCGCCGCGGCCGGGCGATCTGGTGGGACAGGAAGGTTGACCTGAATGAGCAGAAGTCACGTCGGGAGGCCAATGAACCGCATCGATCCTATCCTTACGACGTGAATTTCGACCTGCAGTAGCTGGCAGACATCACCACGCGAAGAAGCGGCCAGATGCCCGTCGTCTGGCCGCTTCTGATTGTTGGCGGGGCCGAAGGCTTTGGCTTCGCCGAGTTGGATGCGTTGCCTTGTCCCTGGCCCCTGAAACTTTCCTAGCTGTTCAAAGGTTTGATGACGCGTTTGACGGCCGGGTCGTCGGGGTGCGGGTGGATCGTGAAGCCGAGCCTGGTCATCAGGTTGAACATCTTGGTGTTCATCGACAGCACGTCGCCGACGATGGTGCGGTAGCCTTTGACTCGTGCACAGTCGATCAGCGCGCTCATCAACTTGCGGCCAACGCCGTGTTTCTGCCAGTCATCGGCGACGGCCAGCGCAAACTCCACTGATTCGCCATCCGGGTTGGTGACATAGCGGGCGACACCGATCTGTACTTCCTTGCCATCTGCGTCGGGGAGGGTCGCCACCAGCGCCATTTCCCGATCATAGTCGATCTGGGTGAAGCGTACCAGCATGGTCTGCGTCAGTTCCCGGATGGTATCCATGAAACGGTAGTACTTGCTTTCATCGGACAGGCCGATGACGAACTGCTGCTCGCGTTCGGCGTCTTCCGGGCGGATCGGTCGAATTGTCACCGTCCGGCCATCCGGAAGTTCCCAGTCCTGGATCAGATGCGCCGGGTAGGGGTGAATGGCCATGTGCGCATAACGGTCGCCCGAAGGCGCCGCATAATCGATGACGATGCGCGCGTCGGCAGCGATCCCGCCATTCTCATCGACGATCAGCGGGTTGAGATCGAGTTCCTGGAGCCAGGGGAGTTCGCAGATCATCTGTGAAACATGCAGCAGCACGTCTTCAAGGGCTTCGAGGTTGACCGGCGGCATGTTGCGGAATGTGCCGAGCAGTTTGGAAGCGCGCGTCGAGGCGATCAGGTCCCGCGCCAGAAAGCGGTTGAGCGGCGGCAGGGCAACCGCCCGGTCGCTGAAGACTTCGACTTCGGTACCGCCAGCGCCGAAAGTGATGATCGGACCAAAGATCGGATCGCGCGAGACCCCGATCATCAGTTCGCGGCCGTGCGGTCGCGCCAGATACGGTTCGATCGAAACGCCATTGACGCGCATCGTCGGATGCCGCTTCTTGACCGTCTCGAGGATGTCGTGATAGGCGTTGCGCGCCGCCGGTGCATTGGTGATGTTGAGCCGCACACCACCCACTTCGCTCTTGTGGAGGATATCCGGCGAATCGATCTTCATGGCGATCGGAAAACCGATCTGTTCAGCCAGCAGCAGTGCTTCGGTTGCCGTATGCGCGACCATGGTCTGTGCGACCGGGATGCGGAAAGCGCGCAGGATGGCTTTCGACTCCATCTCCGACAATACCTTGCGTCGTTCCTGCAATACCGCCTCGACTAACATCTTGGCCCCTTCGGTTTCCGGCCGCGAATGCTTCGACAAGGGGGCGGGGGTCTGCAGCAGAAGCTTCTGGTTCCAGTAATAGGTCGAGATGTGGTAGTACAGTTCAATTGCGGTTTCCGGCATCCGGAACGAGGGGATGCCGGCGTCCTCCAGCATGGTGCGTGCCTGATACACCTGCTCCTCGCCCATCCAGCAGGTGAGGATCGGTTTGGCGGTCAGCAGGTCGACTTCGATCACCGCCTTGGCAACCTCCATCGGCTGTGTCATGGCCTGCGGCGAGAGCATCACCAGCACACCATCGACGTTGTCATCCTCGGCGATGGCCAGAATGGCATCGTGATAACGCCTCGGTGTGGCATCCCCTTCGATGTCGATGGGGTTGCGTTGCGACCAGGTCGGCGGCATCTTTGAATTGAGTGTCTGGATGGTGCTGACAGACAACTCGGCCAGCGGAATCTCGAGATCGCCGGCACGGTCTGCGGCCATAGCCCCCGGTCCGCCGCCGTTGGTGATGATCGCCAGGCGCTTGCCTTGCGGGCGGAATTTCGAAGCCAGCGCCTTGGCTGCATAGAACAACTGGCCGATGTTCTTGACCCGCACGACACCGGCGCGGCGCACGGCCGCCTCGAAAACGATGTCGGAGCCGCCGGGCATGCCCGAGTGCGTTTCGACCGCCGCCAGACCGCCGGCGTGGCGCCCAGCCTTGAGCAGCACGATCGGCTTGATGCGTGCCGCCGAACGCAGCGCACTCATGAAGCGGCGCGCATCACGAATGCCTTCGACGTAGAGCAGGATGTAATGGGTGAGGTTGTCGTAGATCAGGTAATCGAGGATTTCGCCGAAATCGACATCGGCGGTGCCGCCCAGTGAAATGACACTGGAAAAACCGACGCGGTTGCTGGTCGCCCAGTCGAGAACCGCCGAGCAGATCGCACCTGATTGCGAGACCAACGCGAGATTGCCGACGTTGGCATAGATACGCGCGAAAGTGGCGTTGAGTCCAAGATTCGGGCGGATGATCCCCAAGCAATTCGGACCCAGCAGGCGGACGCCGTAACTGCGGGCAATCTCCATCATTTTTCGTTCGAGCGCCGCGCCCGAATGTCCCGCCTCGGCAAAGCCAGAGGTGATCACGATGGCGTTCTTGACGCCACTGTGCCCACATTGTTCGATGATTTTCGGGACCGTTTGCGGTCTGGTCACGACCACCGCCAGTTCGACGCGGGCGCTGATCTCTTCGATCGATTTGTAGGCCGGGACGCCCTGTATCGTTTCGTGGGCGGTGTTGATCGGGTATAGTCGTCCCTTGTAACCCGAATCGAGAATATTCTTGAACAGGACATTGCCAACAGAATTCTCCCGGTCGGAAGCACCGATGACGGCAACGGATTTGGGTTCAAAGAGGGTAGTGAGGTAGTGATGTTCTAGCATGAGGATTTTCGTCTCTTGTTCGAGAGACGCCATACAGGTTGATGTTGCGGCGCAACAATTTTACCATACATGGTCTGGCAAGTCTCTAGTGACAAGACCATAATCACCTCATTCTGCCTTCATGATCACCTGGAATAGAGATGACCGTCAGGCGGCAGGTGCTGCCGACTCGCGGTCGGCGAGTACGCTATCGATGCGAAGATCTGAATGCAGGACACGGTACATGGGGCATTTGTTGGCAATCGCCAGCAGTTTGCCGCGCTGATCGCGTGTCAGATCACCTGTCAGCGTGATGATGCGCGAAATTCGATCGATCTTGCCATGTCCTTCGGCCTCGATCCGGTCGTGCATCAGTTCGACGCTGACGCTGGTGAGTGGCAGGTGCTTGTGTTCGGCGTACATGCGCAGGGTGATCGAGGTGCAGGCGCCAAGACTGGCGAGCAGCAAATCAAAGGGCGATGGGCCAGTGTCGCCGCCGCCCATGGTCACCGGCTCATCGGCAAGCAAGGTATGCCGGCCGGCACGCACCGTCTGCTGGTAGGGCCCCAGACAGCTCTCACTGACGACGACCGGGTGATGGTGGGGGTGACTGTCTTTATCTTTGGCCATTTGCTTACCTCCGGATCACATGGAACATGATAAGGGAAGGAAGCTTGGCCATGACAATTTCTTTTGACCAGGCCTACCGCAGAGGCACTACGGCGCGGGTCGTGTCGATATGGATCAAGGCGTCGAAGCGCTTTGCTGGCGACGAGTGCCAGTAGTGCTTCTCGAGTTCCGCATCGGGCAGGTAGGTGACGCCGATGTCCCGGTCGAGCCGCTGGCGGTCGAGCGAGTCGATCAGATCTGGATTGTCGCGAAAAACGAGCACGAATGCTGGTAAGCCGACGTCGTGCAGCAGGTCACTCCAACTTCCTTCGATCAGTGGTTTCAGATGCTTGACCCGATCTGGTGTTCCCCAGCCGGTCGCTGCACGAACATTGCCGCCGGAAGTGGTGATGCCTACCAGGAAAACCGCCTCATCGCCCATCTGTTCCCGCATCAGTTGGCCGATCGACAGTTCACCCGCCAGCACCTGATCGGTCGCACGGGCATCCCCCTGATGGGTATTGTGCGCCCAAACGACGATCTTGCCGTGACGTTCGAGAAGTATCCGCAGCGACTCGGCAAGGAAACGCTCGCGCAGATTCCAGGACTCGCGGGCGCCGAGTGCATACAGTGTTCGGTAATAGGCTTCAGCTCCGGCGATCGCGCGCGCGCTCATCATCGCGGCAAACGCGGCCGGTGCCGGATCTGGTCCGGCCAGTTGGCGCATTTTCGTGAGACGGGATTGCACCTGTCTTTCGCAGGAAGGCATGGCTCCGTTGGCCACATCGCGGCCATAGAGGTGTGGATCAAGCGGCGGCCGGGTGTATGGGGCGAAGCACCGGTAGTCGCGTCTGGCTCGCCTGGCTGCCTGCGGATCATATGCCTCAAGGTAGCGCACGACCTGGACGATCGCTTCCGGGACACCATACAGATCCATTCCGTATACCGGGATGGCCGGACTGGCGGGCGCCGCCTGCTCGTTCGATTTCTTGAGATGATCGAGAAAAACGGCGAACTGTTCATTCCGCCACACCCAGCGCGGGAAGTGCTGAAACACGCGCAAGGCGGTTGCCGCATCCGCTGCGCGCAGCCTCCCCTGGACGAAATCGTCGAGCTGTGTCGCCGGTGCCCAGCCAGCTTCAAGGACCAAGGCCTGGAAGTCTTTCTCATTGATCAGTCGTTGCGTGATGCGGGCACGTTCGTCGTAGAACTCGGCGCTGCCATGTGTCGATTCGCCCAACAGGACGATGTTCGCATTGCCGATCGAAGCGAGCAGTCCATCGTAGTCGCCGACACTGTGGGTGATGGCCCGAGCGTGGTCGCGAATCCTGGCAACCACTGTCGATGCGGGTGGCTGCACACTCTCGCCCGCCAGGAGTCCCTGGCAAGCGAGCAGCAACAGAACCCGGATGGCCAGCCACCGCAAGCGGGTCATCCGCGTCGGGCGGACATACATCCCCGAACCAACTGATCTCATGGATTGTGCGAAGTATGGAGTGGGAGAACCCGGCCAGGACCTGAAAGAAATCGAACGCTACCGGCGAAAGTATATTTTTTCCCATCAACCGCGGTCAATTCTACCCAAGCAGGACATCTTGATCGGCCCGGCCTGCACAGTATGTCTATTCGTGGCAATCACCTCAAGACAACGCGGAATGGCCCTGGAACTCTGGATTCTTGCCAAAATAGTCAAAGCATTCCCTGAGCCCATGACGGTTCTATTCGTTCATGTTCAGGAATTCGACCCCGCACAGAAGGTCATTCTCCTCCTGGCATTGCCAGGTAACCCGCCCCATGACCCGTAAGGGGTCCTGCTGTTCATATTCCAACTGCGCCAGTTGCTGGCAACTGGCGTCAACGATTCTTTGATTGACTTGCGCGGTTTCTAGGGAATTGCTGGCCATTTCGTCGATCGTGCGAACACTTTGTTTGGCTTGTTCCTGGGTGACATCGAATTTCTGCACCACGACAGACATGGTCGATACCACCTGCTGAACCTTGCCGGAAAGTTCGCCGGTGATCTGTCCCACCTCCATCGCTGAACCTGTCGTGCGCTCGGCGAGTTTCCTCACCTCATCAGCCACCACCGCGAAACCGCGTCCTTGCTCACCAGCGCGCGCTGCTTCGATGGCGGCGTTCAGGGCCAAGAGGTTGGTTTGTCCGGCGATATCCTTGATCGCGTTGGCGATGGTGTGAATCTGCTGGGCGGATCGCTCCAGATCCTGAATCTCGAGCGCAGCGCGTCCCACCTCTTGCGTCGCCGCTTCCATCGAAGCAATGCTGCGCTTCACGTTGTCGATCCCGGCACGCGCGAATGCCTCCACTTCACGCGTGCGGCCGACCGCTTCCGTGGCCTGCTGCTGAACACTGGAGGAGATTTGGTGCAGTTGCTGCATGGCGCTGGAAACTTCTTCCGATCGGCTTTCCTGCTTGCGGCTGACCTGGGAGATTTCGTTCGAGATCGCGGCAACATGGTATGCCGATTGGCCCATGTTCAAGCCGCACGCTTCTATCTCCTGCAAGACCGTGTTCAGTTTATCCTGCATGTGACGAAACGCGCTGAGCAACTGCGCCGTTTCGTCGCTACCCACCGCATCAATGGTCGCCGACAGATTGCCTGCGGCGATCCCTTCTGCGACCGTAACGACATGGCGAATCGGCTTGACGACTTTGCGTAACACAAAGCCACCGGCCAGCGCTGCCGTGGCGACAACGGCGAGCAGAGTCGCGACCTGAAGCCAGTGCGCAATTCTCGATAAGCGTCCTCGCGCCGCTTCGGTCTGGACCAATTGCTCGCCAACTAAGGTGATCTCCGCAAA